>JADLAH010000223.1 GCA_020848315.1 Chitinophagales bacterium
AAATCCTGTTTCAATTGCAACTCTGTTCGGATACCTTCACAGTCGGCACAAGGCAGAATGCCGGTATACATTCCCTGCCAGTCGAGGGAAGTCTGACTATTGTCTCCTGCGGACAGTGCAGAAGTATCCGTGGATTGCGGTGTTTTACAACCCGCGAGTGCTATTGCACAAAAACTTGCTATCAAAAATATCTTACTCATAATGATTTCACATCATGATACAAACAGCATACCAGAAAACATCCGGACGTAAAAAAAGTTCATAAGAAATGTGAAAATCAGTGGCGAAGACCGACAAACTCGACAATCAGTTGTGCCGCACGTGCTCCGGCGCCCTTCTCCCCTATCTTTTCCAGTACAGGGCGATACAACACCTTCCTGTCTACCTCCAGCACACGGGTGAGCGCATCAGCCATGCTCCCGACATGGCAATCGTACTGAATCAATTCTTCCACAATTTTATGACCGGCAATGAGGTTTGGCAAAGATATTGCATCTACTTTAATGACCCGTTTGCCAATCTGATAATTCAGCCAGGAAGTTTTATATACTACCACCTGCGGTACGGCCATCAATGCTGTCTCCAGCGTTGCAGTGCCGCTGCAAACCAACGCGGCCTTTGCTGCAGCTAAGACATTATAGGTATCATCCCAGCGAATGGAAACATTTTCCGGCATTGACGCAGGATACAACGCAGATAGTCTGCTGATGCCGGCAATAACAAATTGTTCTTGCGGAAAGCGTACAGCCATTTCCAGCATCAAAGGCAGTAGTTGTCGTATTTCCTGCGACCGGCTGCCGGGCAGAAGTGCAATTTTATCCATGGCATTCTGCTGAAATACATTTTGCTTATGTTCCGCTATAAAATCCAGCAACGGATGACCAACATAATAGGCATGCGTGTATTGGTGTTTTTCATAAAATGCTGTTTCAAAGGGAAGGATACACAACATCGCATCTACATATTGCCGGACCTGCTCTACCCGTTTTTCATTCCAAGCCCAAATAGTGGGAGAAATATAATACACCACCTTCAAGCCCTGACGCTTGCACCACTTAGCCATCCTAAGATTAAAACCAGGGTAGTCTACCAGCACCACGACATCCGGACGAAAAGCAAGAATTGATTGTTTGACGGTATTGAAATTACGCCGGATAAGCAGCAGATTTTTTATTACTTCATAGAAGCCCATAAAGGCCATCTGCGCAATGTGAATATCCGGTTTCAGTCCTGCCGCCTGCATCCTGTCTCCGCCTGTACCGGCAAAAACCGCGTCATCATCCAGCAGTTGTATTTCCCGCATCAGCGTACCACCATGCATGTCTCCCGAAGGCTCGCCTGCTATGATGTAGTACTTCATTCGGAACAGATAAACGTTACAGTAAATATTTGATGCTCAGCATCGCAGCGATGTAGAGTAATGAGGCGAAAAATATGCCCTTACACAAATTAAAACGCTGCAGAAGATTAAACAGGAAGAATGCCGGCAGATTAATAAATACGGATACCTTTATGAAGGACGGAAGTACCGAAAAATCTTTGGCACCGGCCACATAGGCATCCCAACTCAGGTAAGAAAATTTCACCTGATAATACAGGACAAACATCAGCATCGGCAGGATGAGTCCGACAAAGAAACCATACAAGGTTGTATCCGCTTTATCCAGGAATTTATTCATCATAAACAACAGATTTAAAAGAATTTACGAATGCAAATTCCAGTTTTTATTGATATAAGAAATGGCGTGATGGTGAGTTAAATCAAACTGCACCGGCACGATAGATACATAGCCGTTTTCGAGCGCCCATACATCCGTATCTTCGCCCTGATCGAAATTCACAAACTGACCGGTCAGCCAATAGTAATTCTTCCCATTCGGGTCACGGCGTTCATCGAATTCTTCCACCCATTTCGCTGCTGCCTGCCGACAGATTTTCATGCCTTTAATTTCTCCGAGCGGCAACTTAGGGAAATTCACATTCAGCAATGCATCTTTCGGTATTCCGTTATTCAGCAGATTGCGCACTATTTGTTCTATATACACTTTTGCCGGTTCGAAGTCAGCATCAAAGGAAAAATCGGATAAGGAAAAGCCAACAGCCGGAATACCATCAATAGCAGCTTCCATGGCCGCGGACATCGTTCCGGAATAGATCACATTAATAGACGCATTTGAGCCGTGATTAATACCGGACACACATAAATCCGGTTTTCGACGCAATATTTTATCTATAGCAATTTTAACACAATCGACCGGCGTACCGCTGCACTGATAGGCAGGTATATCGCCGAATACATCCACTTTCTGCAACCGCAGCGGATCATGAATGGTGATGGCATGTCCCATTCCCGACTGCGGGCTGTCAGGTGCCACTACGGTCACATCGCCGAATTGCTGCATCACTTCCACCAGAGCACGTATGCCGGGCGAAATAATTCCATCATCATTGGTCACTAAAATTACAGGTCTGCTCATATTGCAAAGGTAATATTTCCCTGCCGTAAAAAAATTCATATTACATACTATTTTCTATCTTTATAACATGAAGACAAGTATCAAGGATACCGTGATTGCAGTACTGCTGCTGCTGGTCGTAATATTATCCTTTAAACTGGGCTGGAAAAACCTATTCGACAGACCGCACGAGCCGGAAGTGAGCAGCACCATTGTAGTGGAACGCATTCAGAAAGTGATGAAGCTGATTGCGGTGGAAGGAAATTACTCAGAACTGATGACTTACCGCGACTTTTCGTATGTTGATTTCCCGGGATTCCGGAAAGATGCCATTGTAAAGGTCAATGCAAAAGTATCGGTGGGATACAATCTTGAAAAATTGCAGATTGCCGCAGATGACAAAAACAAAACGATTCGCATCAGCAATATGCCGGCACCGGAAATACTGTCTATTGATACAGACATCGACTTTGAACACCTGGACGCCGGATTGTTTACCAGTTTTGATGCGAAAGAAATATCGAAAATGAATGCCCTGGCAAAAGAAAAAATTGTCGAAAAAGCTTTGTCTGCCGACCTTATCAGACAAGCAGAAGAACAACGCAAGGATTTATTTGAGTTGATTTTCTACATGGCCACACAAAATGGTTATACTATTACCATAGAAGGAAAAACACTGGAACCTATTAAGCAACTGAAACAATAATGGAAGCAGCGATATTCATTACCATTGGCATTATTTTGCTGGTCATCGGACTGGTGAGTTGCATATTGCCACCGTTGCCGGGTCCGCCTATCGCATTTATTGCATTACTGATTGCCTACTTTGGACTTAATGCCACGGCAGATTTGCCCCTATGGCTCATGATTACATATGGGTTTATTGCGTTGCTGATCGGGATTGCGGATAATTTCGTTCCGCTCTGGAGTACCAAGAAAATCGGAGGCACAAAGGCCGGTATCCGCGGCAGTTTCATTGGTATATTAGTCGGCATTCTGTTGTCGCCGTTTGGTGGCGTATCAATTATCATCTGTCCGTTTCTGGGTGCCATGCTGGGCGAACTGCTGACCGGACAAACCATGGATGTCGCCTTCCGCTCCGGCATTGGTTCATTTGTGGGCTTTCTGCTCACCAGCGGCATCAAAATAATACTGGTATTGATGATGTGCTATCACTTCTTTAAAGCGGTATTCTGATGCATCCCGAAAAATGGTATCTGGTAAGACTATTTAAAAACAGTAAGGTGCTGTTTTTACTGGTGTTGCTGTTTATTTTTTTCCAGGCTTATTTCAATCATAAACGCATACATACTTTTCCGTGGTTTGTATGGGATATGTATTCCCGAACCGAGACAGTGCCGGAAACGATTACACAGACAGCATTTTATATCAACGGAGAAAGGCTGAACATGCCCGAATTGTCAATCTGGGAAGAAGCAACTATCCTGCATACCTTTCAGCGGTATTACCACTGGAAAACGGAGGGCAAGGCAGACCCTCTGCAGCCGGTGGTGGAGAGCAGGACGCGATTCCTTCCGAAAAAAATCCGCGTATGGGTAGCGGAACGTATCCTGAATACACACGATGATATGAAAGGATATCCGCAATGGTTATATCATTATCTGACAAGAATTTATCATCAACCCATCAGAACGCTGGAGATAAAAAGAGTGCCATACAGCTATATCAATAAACAGCTGAAGGCAGAAAATCAGCCGGTGACTATCTTTAAAATGGTACAGAAAAAACAATGATAGCCAACCTATCCATACACAACAGAAGCCGATGGGAAAGCCTGCTGATAGGCTATTTCTTGGTATTACTGGCATTCAGGATCTACAGTTCGGCAATGTTGGTTTTTGCACATGGACAGACCTTTCATTCTCCGGATCTGGATTACACTTTTTGGTTCAGTCACCTCCTCGGATTTCCTGATGTCATCATCCGTCATTACTGGCTTTGCCTGCTGGTGGACGCCGGTGTTGCGGGCGCCGCCGTCATGGCACTTTTTGACAAAAAAAACAGAGCCGTCTGGATGGCCACCTTGATGCTATTCTTTTTTATCCAACGTATCACGCTGGAATCATTTTCCGCTTCGCACACGAAAAGTATCGCCTGCATTTTTGTAGCGCTGTTTCCGCTATGCTTCAGGAAAGAGGAACGGTTTGCACTTATGATGGAAGGCGCCAGATATTTTCTGCTGTTTATTCTGCTCATTTCTGCCTGGAACAAATGGGCAAACGGTGCGCTGCTGTCGGAAGGAAATTTTGCGAATATGCTGATAAACCAACACAGCGACCTGGCTGTTTATGCGCCGCAACATATCAGTTACCGGATAGCACAATGGCTGACTGAAACACCATTATTTGCCGACATTGCGTACTGGCTGCTGTTCCTGACGCAGGCCTCCTTTATCATTGGTGTATTCACCCGCCGTGCGGATCAGTGGCTTTTTATCGCGCTCATTGCATTCGCCATTACCACCTATCTGGTAATGCGTATTTATAATTTTGATTTGCTGGTGCTTGGATGGGTTTTATTATACATCCCCAAAAAAAAGTAAACAGATTATAGGACAACATGTTAAATTGAAAGTAGCACGGTGTATAATAAAAATAGAGGCACAGATTTTGCGATGGTTACACCTACAGGATATTGTAGTATATTAGCATAAATTTAAGTGTATGAAATTTTTCTTTACGTGTCTTTCTATTTGTGTGTCCACTGTATTGATGGCTCAAAATGCCCACGCTTCACAGGAACAGAAAAAACCCGTCCCGATTCCGGTACCTGCAAAAAATGCCAACGGCGAGACCTTGCAGCAATACTATGAAAGAACGCAACCTAAAACAGCACAAAACACCACCACAAAACCGGCGACAAAGCCCGCTACAAAACCTTCAGCAACGACCAAACCTGCTACGACTGCCAGCAGCGCTGTGAAGCCATATGAATTCCTCGGTTCATTCACCGTAAATTTTGACAATAAAAACAAACTGAATAAAAGTACAACCGGCAAGATTGCATATGCATTTGACAACTATCAGGCCGTTATGATTCCGACGTTCGACTATGCCAAAGACCTGCAAATGCGGGCCATTGTAGACAAGAAGGAAAATGAAATCACGACACTGACCACAGATGCCAAACAAAAAAAATCCGGCCTACTGCTGCGATTGCCGACAGCTACATTAGACAAAACTCCAGCCACAGAAAAAGCTAAAGCACCGGTTATCCAGAAAACAGGCATCACTAAAATGATTCAGGGATATAAATGCGAAAAAACATTCATTACACCAAATGACTCAACGAGCATTGAAGCATGGATTACACAGGAACTGAACCTCCCGTTTGCAGAGGCACTCACACTGAGCAATTCGGGATTTAAAGGAAAATCACCTTTTGGCAAGATGAATACAAAGGACATCAAAGGTACTTCTCTCGAAACCATCGTCACACAAAAAGATGGCACTACGCTAAAAATCACGGTAACAGAAATCAAGACTACCAAACCCAATGCAGCACTATTCAGCACTACCGGCTTCAATATCATGGACGGAAGAGGGCTACCGATGTTCAACGGACAATAAGAAATTCAACATTTTATAAAAGAGGACTGCATGGCAGTCCTCTTTTATTTTTATTTAGGAGTTCTTTAACAACCTGTCATTTCGCAACACAGCATCCAATGAATATATTTGTACATATTCCAATTTCTAAAAACAAATCGTATGGCTGTACTGGATTTCGACAAATTCAAATCTGATTTTAGTTTCCACAACCATCGCCCGCGGGTGTTCTCCTGGCCAATACTCGGCACACTGATTATTTCTGCCGGATTATTTATTTTATACAAACTCAACCAGTATGTGACCATCTGGGATTCGTGGCGGGAAGCATTGGGCAATGCCACCAATTTCTGTGAAATGAATAGGTATGATCAACTGATTGTACAACCATCGAACACATGGTCCAATATCGGCTTTATTATCGTCGGACTTATTTTTATCGGCATTGCCAGAAACGACCACCACTACTCAGAAAGACATTC
>JADLAH010000224.1 GCA_020848315.1 Chitinophagales bacterium
TCCATTTTCTCAATGGTTACCGGAGATTCCAGGATTTTTTCTTCTATTCTCGATGCAGCTACCACTACATCATTCAGCAAACTGGTTTCCTCTGACAATGTAACACTCACATCATCTTTGCTGCCTTCCACCACTACTTCCTGATTGGTCATACCGACCATGGAGAAAATCAGCGTAACGGGAGTTGGCTGATTGGTTGATAATTCAAATTTACCGTCTATGTCGGTCACGGTTCCCTCCGTAGTTCCCTTCACAGTCACGTTCGCTCCTATCACAGGCTCTTTGCCATCTGTAACTTTCCCTTTAATGACGGTTTGCGCCATCGCAGCAAAGCTACATAAACAGAATGCCAGGAGCATACTGATTTTGTTTACATACTTCATAACTTGCAGTTTTTTTACAAATTAAAGGAAATAATTTAACATCCAATAACTATTTTCTTAACAGTTGTTTAAAAATCTGAAAAATACCATTTTAAGGTGAATACAGATAGTTAAGCAGTTATAAAAAAACACATGTTAAAATAGCATTAAACAGAGATGGCAAAACGGACCAAAACCGCTGTAAATAAAGGACTTTTACTGCCTTGATGTAAATCAATAAAACAGACTTTTTAGGCAAAAAATATCCTACGTATCATCCTTTTGAAAAAAGAACATTTTTTGAAAAAATATGCCCTAAAATTGCTTTCGCGCAAACCATTGCGAATAGGCAGTGCTAAAAATGGAGTGATTACTTGTTTTTTTCTTTCAGTTTCTGAAAAATATTCTTCTTTTCCGTTGGCTCTTCCTGTGTTTGCTGCTCCTGTGGTACAGACGACTTCGTATTGGAAGGATGCAGGGAATTATTTGATTTTGACGGCAATACAGTAGAAGGCAAGTTCGTATTGGTGGCATTTTTCACCTCTTTGAGTTTACCATCCACATACACTTCGATCTTCTCTACATTGCCATTTTCTAGATAATAGGTCCAGGTGCCATTGCGGACACTGCATAAATTCCGCTGTTTCAGGTTTTCCCAGTTGCCGGTAAGATTTTCTCTGAACTGGCCTTCAACTTTCAGCTGTCCCTCCGGATAATATTCCTTGTATTCTCCGCAAAGACAGTTTTCATACTGATAGGCCACATATTTCAGTTGGTCTTTATTGTTATAGGTATAGAGCAGGCAAGGCTGACAGGCATCCGCCGCATTCCAGAAACGCTTCATCTCCATGTATCTGCTTTTAGTCACCTCGGCGCCATTGCACATATAGGCAATTCCGAATGGCGTGGTGCGCTCTTCCAGAAAGACATCGTAGGTGCGCAGCGTATCCAGGTTCTTATAGAGTTCCTTTGCCGGAATCGTTTTCTGATTGATAAAAAAAGTATCCGCCTCTTTCGAGCGTGACACTTTCATCTCATACGGATTTACAATATCCAGTTCATCCTGTGCGAACAATGCATGGCTTGTCAATGCAAAAAACAGGAAAAGCAAAAATCGGAATGCAGGGCGTTGTAGTTTCATATCATTGGATTATTACAAAAATAATGCCGATATCATAAACCACCCGATGGAATAGTCAACAGGTGTGTACAAGGGAATTGGGATTTCAGATTTGGGATTAAGAACACTCTTCTATTTTCCAATTCTACAATTATACAATTCAACCATTCTACAATTACCCCTACCTAATACTGATTGGTGGAGAGCATCACCAGCGTGCAGGCTTCAACCGTCTGTATTCCCTGTGCTTGGGCGCGCTGCAACAAGTCCTTATTTTCTGTCCCGGGATTAAAGATAATGCGTTTGGGATGCAGCCCCAATATATAGTCGTAATACGATTGCTGGCGTTGCGGATTCAGGTACAGGGTAACAGTATCCACCTGCGATATTGCAGGCCATGCTGTCTCGATGGGGATATCATCAATCATATCATCTTCAAAACCGAGTGCCACCACATCATGCCCGTATCTGCGGAGTTTTCGGACCGCCTGATGGCTATATCTGTCGGGTTTCGGACTTGCTCCGATGACTACTGTTTTCTTATTCATAGCAGCATATTATAGGATGATTAATCCAGGTTCAAATCAAGTTTCTGTATCAGTTTCAAGATGGCCGGATTCTGATCTACCATATCTTTCAGCCGTTCCTTTTCCGATTTCGACACCTTCACTTCCACTTCCTGTTTCTTTTGCAATTCAAATCCGAGATACACCGCAGGGGCTGTCGTTTTGCGGAGGTAAAAACTAACAATGTCGGCCTTGTGCAATTGCAGCAATTCCAGCGATATATTGTTCGTTTCAATAAAACGAATGGTATCGCCTTGTAATACCGGTACCTGCCTCATTGCGACACTCATAAAAGCATTCTGCAATTTATCCTTATTTTCTTCCAGAAAATCCTTCCACAACGAAAGTACTGTACTGTCATCCAGCGGCTGTTTGTGGCTGTTATCCTCCACTTTTGCCTCGACCTCGACGGCTTTGAATAACGCGCCGAGTGCGGAAGATTTAGGCAATTCCTTTTTAGGTTTCGGTGATGCTGATGGCGACGCTGTTGTTTCACTGACAACCTGTGCCGGAAGTGCAGCAGGAACCGCCTTTGCTATCGGTGTTTCCGCGGGTGTTTCTTTCGGGACATCAACTGTAACAGCGGGTGTTGCCGCTACAGGAATTACATTAGTTGTTGTTGATTTTTTTCTGGACTTATACCACTCGAGTAGTGCCTTCAGTTTTTTTTTTCACCCAACAACACGGCCAGTGTATTTTCTATTTGTGTGTTGAGAAAACAGATTTTCAACAATGCCAATTCCACATGCAGACGCTTGTTTTTAGTGGCTTTATATTCGACATCACATTGATTGATGATGCTTAGTGCATTGATTAAAAATGTTTCATTTATCAGATTGGCTTGTTGCTGATAGCGCGCTTTCACATCATCCGCAACATCGAGCAGCTGTGTAGTTCTTTCGTCTTTGCAAACGAGCAGACTGCGGAAATGCTCCGCCATTCCCAATAAAAACATCTCGCCGTCAAAACCATTGTTGATGATTTCGTTGAAAGCATTCAGTACAGAAGAAGCATCTTCCTGCATGAAATATTCCGTAATGCGGAAATAGTATTCGTGGTCGAGGATATTGAGGTTGGAAATCACATCCTGATAACTCAGGTGCTTGCCGGCATAGCTGACAATTTTATCGAACAGCGACAAGGCATCACGCAGACCGCCATCGGCTTTCTGTGCAATGACATGCAGCGCAGATGGCTCTGCTGTAATGCCTTCGGCATCGCAAATCATCTGCAATTGCTTTACGATATCTTTGTCCGCGATGCGTTTGAAATCGAATATCTGACAACGCGACAAAATAGTCGGGATAATCTTGTGTTTTTCGGTAGTAGCCAGGATAAAAATGGCGTAGGATGGCGGTTCTTCCAGTGTTTTCAGGAAGGCGTTAAATGCGCCTGACGACAACATGTGTACCTCGTCAATGATATACACTTTGTATTTTCCCGACTGTGGCGCGAAGCGCACCTGATCCACGAGCATACGGATGTCATCGACACTGTTATTGGAAGCGGCATCCAACTCAAAGATATTAAACGAAGCATTCTGACTGAAAGCCGTACAGGAATTGCACTGTCCGCACGGTTCAAAGTCCGCGCCCGGGTTTTCACAATTGATAGCTTTCGCGAGGATGCGGGCGCAGGTAGTTTTACCGACTCCACGCGGACCGCAAAACAGGAAGGACTGTGCCAGTTTGCCACTGGACAATGCTTTTTTCAGGGTTTCAGACACCTGCTCCTGCCCCACCACTTCGAGGAATTTGGCGGGACGATACTTTCTGGCTGAAACGATGAAATTTTCCATTGCAGGTGTAAAAGTAAAAAGACCTTGCAAGTTTTAAAAACTTACAAGGTCATTTTTATTAACAAAGACGGTTTTATTAGAAACAATAAGCGCCTTCTTCCACTACTTTAGCTGCAATTCTTCTGCGTGCATCTTTGGTATTGAATGTTTCATATTTTGTATAGCGTTTCAGGCCCATCAGCATGATGCGCAGCTCATCGCCTTCGGCGAAAGACTGCAGCGCGTGCTTGCCGTGCAGGTTGACGCGTTCAATAGCGTCAGAAACAAATACTTTGGTCAGGTCTACATTCAGCGCAGTTTCTGCTTCACCTTTAGTAGCAATCAGTTTTTGCGTTCTGAGTACCGTAGATTCCATAGAATATACTTCCGCAATCATATCCGCGATATTCATCAGGATTTCCTGCTCGTGTTTCAGCTTGGTCATCAGTTTCTGTACTGCAGCACCTGCCACCATCAGAATCGCTTTTTTCGCGTTTTTCACGGCTTTCAGTTCAGCTGCCAGTGGCGTTTCATCCTCATCGCCTCCAAAATCAGGCACACTCATCAGTTCTTTCTGAATTGCCATAGCCGGTGACATCATGTCGATTTTGCCGCCCATCGCGCGTTTCAGCAACATATCTACAGACAACAAACGGTTGATTTCGTTGGTTCCTTCGAAGATTCTGTTGATACGAGCGTCACGGTAAGCACCTGCCGCGCTCAACTCTTCAGAATAGCCCATACCACCGTGAATCTGTACGTTTTCGTCCACACAGTAATCCAGCACTTCAGAGCCGATGAATTTCAGCAATGAACACTCGATAGCATATTCCTCAGCAGCTCCCATGATAGCTTCCTGATATGCTTTGCCTTGTGCTACCAGTTCTTTTTCTTTGTTGTCAATCATGTCGGATGCACGGTAGCAGGAAGACTGCAACGCGTAAGTGCGCACCGCCATTTCAGCGATTTTATATTGGATAGCACCGAAAGAAGCAA
>JADLAH010000225.1 GCA_020848315.1 Chitinophagales bacterium
TCAACTGGGTATATTTGTATATAACCAAAAGTATCAGGATTATAAAAGTGAAACTAAACACAAGTAAATAAATTTTGCTTTTCAAGTAGATGCTTTCGGTGTAAGAGTCGGCAAACAAATAGGCGGATTTGTAGAGTTGGGTTTTGGTTTTGCCGGCATAGTTAAAGTGGGTATTTCAGGCAGGTTCTGATTTTGCCTTTGATGTCTGAGCAGAAACTCACATAAAGGACTTTGCATAAAAATAAAATTAGCAGTAGATTCAGCAATCTTACCGATACGCCTTCTTAACGCGTTGTATCTCTTTTTGCGTGTCGCGTTCCTTAATCGTTTCCCGTTTGTCGTAGGCTTTCTTGCCTTTCGCCAGTTCTATCTGTATCTTAGCAATACCCCGTTCGTTGAAGAAAATTTTGTATGGAATAATAGTCAGCCCTTTTTCCTTAATCTTCCCTTCCAGCTTGCGCAGTTCCCTTTTCTGCAACAGCAATTTGCGCAGGCGCAGCGGTTCGTGGTTGGCATAGCTGCCATTGCTGTACACCGAGATGTGCAGATTTTTCAGCCAGAGTTCGCCGTTTCTGAAATAGCAGAAGCTGTCCGACATATTCACCTTGCCTTCTTTTACCGATTTGATTTCCGTTCCGGTAAGCACAAGACCTGCCTTGTACGACTCTATAAATTCGTAATTAAACCGCGCTTTTCGGTTCACAATTTCCGGCAACTCAAATTTCTTGCTCACGACGCAAATTTATTGATTAATTGGCGAATAAGCTAATTGGTGAATTAAATTCGTAAATTGCCACTATAATCCTTTCTATGATACTCAATTATATCTGGATACTTTTTTTCGTCTTGTCGTTTATTATGGTGCTGTTCAAACTCATCGTCCTCGGCGATGTGACAGTACTTTCAGCCACGGTCAATGCCATTACCGATTCTTCCAAAACGGCTTTCGAGATTTCGCTCGGACTCACCGGTGTGATGTGCTTCTGGCTGGGTATAATGAAGGTGGGCGAAAATGGCGGCGCCATACGGATTTTCTCCAGACTCATCAGTCCGTTTTTTTCGAGGCTGTTTCCCGAAATTCCGAAAGACCATCCCGCTATGGGCAGCATTCTTATGAATTATTCGGCCAATATGCTGGGACTAGATAATGCGGCGACGCCGCTGGGATTAAAGGCGATGAAGGAATTGCAGGAAATCAATCCGCAGAAGGAACAGGCTTCCAACGCCATGATTATGTTTCTGACACTGAACACGGCGGGCTTTACCATCATACCGGTCAGCATTATAGCCTTCCGCGCAACAGCTGGAGCGCTCAATCCGACAGATATCTTTTTGCCGCTGCTGATTGCCACTTACGGCGGCATGATTTCCGGACTTATCGTGTGCACCTTCATTCAGAAAATAAAATGGGACGTGGTACTCACTTTGTGGGTGTTGGGTATTGTCGGGTTTATTTCAGGATTGACCTATTTATTCAGTGCCATGCCAAAAGAACAGATGGAAGTTGTCAGTAATGTAATGGGCGGCCTGATTATATTTTCCATCATCATCGCCTTTATCGCGCTCGCTTTTTTCAGAAAAGTGAATGTGTATGAATCTTTCATAGATGGCGCAAAGGAAGGGTTTGAGGTGACGGTGAAAATTATTCCGTATCTCGTGGCTATGCTGGTTGGTATTGGCATTTTCAGAGCCAGCGGTGGTATGCAGCTGATCACCGAGGGCATCGCCTACCTGTTTCATGCCGCCGGATTGGACACCCGTTTTGTGGATGCGCTGCCGGTCGCCATCATGAAGCCATTCAGCGGCAGTGGTGCCCGAGGATTGATGGTGGATTTAATAAAACCGGTCACGGAAGGAGGGCTCGGTGCGGACAGTTTCGCAGGCAGACTAGCCGGTATTTTTAATGGCAGCCACGATACGACTTTCTATGTGCTGGCCGTGTATTTCGGATCGGTGGCTATCAAAAAGACACGGTATGTGGTAGCAACCAGCTTATTCGCGGAACTGGTCAGTATTATCCTGAGTATTGTGGTTTGTTATATTTTCTTTGGCTAAAAAAATAGCCGGGAAATTTATTCCCGGCTAGCAGTTCCGATGGCGTATTGCTGATGTGCAATGAGACGTAGACACATCCAATGGCTGTAAACTTTCCTGAAAAAGAATTGCAATACACCACCGGCAACCATTCAACACATTCGTACTAATATATATAGAAGCATCGCTGGCCTATTGCTCGCAGTCATGTACTGTTCGCTGCAATAAACTCATGTTGATGCCGAAAGCCGCCCATCTGTCGATGATTTCCTGTACTTTCGCTTCGTCCATAGTCGGCGTGCGGCTCAGTATCCACCAGGTGGTTTTGCTCTCGTTGGAAACAACGGCATAGGAATAGTCGTCGGCAATTTCCACAATCCAGTAATTGGATTCAGCTGGTTGAATACCAAAAAATCCTACGCGCAGCTTCGCATTGCCCGAATTAGGCTCCACGGTGGCTTTTCCGGTAATTTCCGCAGGCTGACCGTCCGGGCCAATCTGTTTGTTCACCACTTTAATGGAACCATCCGGATTCAGGCTATATTCTGCCGTCACACATTTGGCATTAAAGGAAAAGAATTGTGGCAATGCGGCAATCTGATACCACTTGCCCAGGTATCGATTCAGGTCGATAGTGGTGCTGGTAGGCGCAATCGGTGTCAGATTGGTGGGAATGCAGCTCGTCATAAGCGCGACAAATGCAATTAATATCAGTTTTTTCATACAATCTAGTTTTATTTGGTAGTAGATAGTATGAAAACAAGGTGGAATTTATTTTGTTTAATACTTGCATTGGAATGTTAAACAAAAATTTTGAATAGGTGGCAAATAAATTTAGCCTATTAGCTTTCTGGCATTTTCCAAAGCTTCTTTCGGAGGATTGTTGCCGCTGAGCATTACCGCAATTTCATGCAGACGCTCATCGCCCTGCAGCGTTTTTATTTCGGTATAAGTGACGGCCTTGTCGTGGTTCTTGAAGACAAATAAATGCAGGTCGGCTTTTGCTGCCACCTGCGGCAGATGTGTAATGGCAATTACCTGATGTTTCTGTCCCAGCGATTGCAGGATATGCCCTACTTTCTGAGCGACATCGCCGGAAATGCCGGTATCTATTTCGTCAAATATCAGGGTAGGTAGCGTGATGGTTTCGGCTACCAGACTTTTTATCGCCAGCATCAGCCTGGATTTTTCTCCGCCACTGCCCACTTCATCGAGCGGTTGCGGTGCAGTGCCTTTGTTGGCAGAAAAGAGTAATCGTATTTCATCGATGCCGAATGCATTTAGCTTCTCTGCGTCCGCGACTTTCTGTTCCAGAATGATATGTCCAAACGGCATGCCCAAATCTACCAGCAGTGAAGAAACCTTACTCTCCGCGGTTTTGATTTTCTCGTTTCTGTTTTTGGAAATGCGTTGGGCCGTTTCAAACAGCGATTTTCTGTCTTTCTTCAGTTCACTTTCCAAACGGATAATTTCTTCCGAAGAATGGACATAAGAATCGGCCTTTTGTTGCAATTCCTGTTGTATGGCAATCAGTTCCTGTACAGCAGATACATGATGTTTCTGTAACAACCTGTTGATGGTGGTTTGCTTTTCCATCAGTACCTGAACGCGTTCCTCATTGTATTCCGTGGCATCCGCAATATTCGTGATTTGGCGCGTGATGCTTTTTAAATCATCGGTAAGTGCTGATAGCGTAGCGTGCATCTCTGTTAGTACACTGTGGTATCCTGTCAGCTGACCGATTTGTTTATTGGCTTGCAGCAATTGGCTCAGCGCAGCAAATTCATTGCCGTCTATCAGCTGATAGGCTTCCGCCAGATTGCGTTTTATGGTCTCCGCATTTTGCAGTACACTCAGTTCGCTTTCGATACTTTCAAATTCTTCTTCATTCAAATTCGCATCCGACAACTCATTCAGCTGAAATGAAATAAAATCAAATTCCTTCTGCAATCGGATTTGTTCTTCCTGCAGTTGTTGCAGGCGCGCTTGCTTTTGCTTATATAAATGATAGGAAGTCTGGTATTCTTTTACAACAGCAGTTTGTCTGGATAATTCATCCAGGATTTCACAAAAGAAAAATTTATCGAGCAGGTTTTGCGTTTCCTGCTGCGCATGGATGTCCACAAGTTGTTCCGTCAGTTGCTGCAGCACATCGAGTGTGACCGGCGTGTCGTTGATGAATGCCCTGGATTTTCCGTTGCTGTTGATTTCTCTGCGTATGACCGTGATGTCATCATATTCCAGGTCTTCCGTTTCAAAGAAAGATTGCAGTCCGTGATCTTTCAGCAGAAAGGTTGCTTCCACCACACACTTTTCCGTCTTGTTGCGCAATACCGATGAATCCGCGCGTTTGCCCAGAATCAGGTTCATCGCTCCCAGAAGAATGGACTTGCCTGCTCCGGTTTCGCCGGTGATAATATTCAGCTGCCGGTCGAAGGTAATATCGACGGATTCGATGATGGCATAATTTCGGATGGAAAGCGACTGCAGCATGGCAGCAAAAATACAAAGCAATTTTAATTTTTGCCTATCTGTTTGTATTTATCCGAATTAATCGGGTCAAGTGTGGAGAGCAATTGGATAATCATGGTGCGTTCCGCCATATCACTCTTGGAGTAAATATTGATTAATTCCGCGTTTTTGGCAATGAAGAAATTGCGGAGCGGCAATAATCCCGGATTATCCGTGTTCACCTTTTGCAGAATAGATAAAGACGAGGTGATGGAGGCTCTCGCCTGAAAGGCGTCTGTATATAATTTGTCGAGACCGCTCAGGTGATAGCTGTAAAAAGCCGTACGCATATCTTTGTAGCGCGGGTTCAGCCAGTTGTCAGCCAGTACAAACCGGTTGATAGTTCCGGTGGTGAAACTCATACCGCCGTCAAACTGGCTCCAGCCTTTGTATTTGGTTTTTTCATTGGCAGGCACGTTGTTGCAGAGCAGCAGCGCCCGCTGAAAATAGGTGGTGCCGCCTTCCTTACCAAAGGATTCGTAGTCATATGCCAGAATGATATAGGCATAATAGGCCAGGAGAGAAGTTATCTGTGAAGTAAATCCATTGTCATTGTAATCCAGGTTTTGCAGGTCTGAATAGGCGAAGTCAAATGACTTGTCCTGCAGGTTCAGCATCGTCGTATTGTAGTTGGAATTAAAAACCGGTCGCTGCGACTGTATAATCGCGCTGGCGCGGTATTCACCTTCGGTCGGAATTTCATTGATATTGATAATGATATTGCAGCGGATACGTTCGGCGTCTTTGTAGTTGTCGTTGGTCCATTTTCTGCCGTTCAGGAATTCGCGGAAAAAACTCTCCATATTGCGGAATACCTGCGGATCCACGTTTTGGTTCTTAGGTGCGTTGATGGTTACGTTGCAGTTGAGTTCCTGCGCATGTGTGTTTGCAAAAAACAGTATCAGCGCGAGTATGCAACCACCGCGCAATAAGGAAGAAAATGTCGAACGCCACTGCATCATAATAATGTTTCTATCGCGTGAATAATGTCATCTGCCACGGCAGTCTTAGACTTTAACCCGAATTTAGTGATTTTATTGTTGCGGTCAACGGTGGTGATTTTATTTGTATTAAACTGAAAGCCCGCACCTTTGTCATTCAATGAGTTTAACACTATCAGATCGAAGTTTTTCTTCTGTAGTTTGGCTTGCGCGTGCGCCAATTCGTTGTTGGTTTCCAGCGCGAAGCCTATGGAAAGTTGTTTTTTCTTTTTGATTTTTCCGAATTCGGCGGCGATGTCCACATTCTTTTTAAGTACAATGGAAAATTCCGCATCCGACTTTTTGATTTTCTGCGCCGCAACATTTTTTGGAGTATAGTCAGCTACCGCCGCGGCAAAAATGCAGACATCGCTTTTGGCGAAGTGCGGTTTACACGCGGCATACATTTGCGCTGCGGAAAATACATGTGTCACTTTGATATCATCCGGTACGGATAGTTTGGATGGTCCGAGTATGAGTTGCACATCGGCGCCCATCTTGCGGGCGGCCATGGCCAGCTCTATGCCCATCTTGCCGGATGAGTGGTTGCCGATAAATCGCACCGGATCCAACGCTTCATAGGTGGGGCCTGCGGTAATAAGCACTTTCTTTCCGGTCAGCTTAGTCGGGATGGTCGGTTGCAGAGCTTGTTCCAGAAAGGTTACAATCTCTTCCGGTTCCGCCATGCGGCCTTCTCCGTGCAGTCCGCTCGCCAGTTCGCCGTTATTCACAGGAATGATGGTATTGCCGTAGGATTGCAGTCGCTGCAGATTGGATTTGGTAGAAGGATGCTTCCACATGTCTTCGTCCATGGCCGGTGCCAGAAAAACCGGGCAGCGTGCCGACAGATATACGCCCAACAGCAGATTGTCGCAGAGGCCGTTCGCCATTTTGGCGAGAGTGCCTGCGGATGCGGGAGCTACCACTATGGCATCCGCCCAAAGTGCCAATTCCACATGGTTGTTCCAGTTGGTCTTGCCGGCATTGGTGTAAGAAACGTGGCATTCATTCTTGGACAGTGTGGCCAGCGTTAGCGGCGCAATAAATTCCGTGGCGGACGGTGTCATCACCACTTTTACCTGCGCACCTTGTCTGACCAGCAATCTTACTAAAAAAGCTGCCTTGTAGGCAGCTATACTTCCACAAACTGCAACGAGGATATGCTTATCCGCGAGCGTTGTAGGTATGTTTTTAGGAGAAGGCATCCTTCATCTTTTAAGATGGTGAACTATTGCTCTTTGTCCTTGAAATAGGTCTCGTCGGCGAGGAATTCCTGCAACGCGGTGATAGTGGTTTTGGGTAATTTCTCGTAGTAACGGGAAATTTCAATCTGCTCTCTGTTTTCGAATACCTCTTCCAGGTTGTCGGTAGCGGAGGCAAACTCTTCCAGCTTGCGGTGCAGTTCTTCCTTTAATTTGGTGTTCATCTGAGAAGAACGGTTCGCAATCACGTTGATGGATTTGTACAAGTTGCCTGTTTTCGCCGCCAGTTCGTCCAGATTGCGGGTCTCAATGTAAGCGGACATTACTTTTCCTTCCTCTTTTTTTGTTGCTGACATAGGAGTTGATTTTATTTTTTCTTTAGTTTGCTTTTTTCTAATTCTGCCAGATAGGTGCTGTTCGGGTATTTCATTTTGAATGCCTCCAGCGATTTCCGGTATTCTTTATAACGCTCATCCTGTTTGTTCTTATAGCTGCCTTCCGCGTATTTCTTCAATGATTTTACGACGAGATAGCTGATTTTTTCCGGTTGTTCGTATTCCGGATAATCATTCAGGAAATTAGTCAATGCCACCGAAGCGGCAGAATATTGCCCGATTTTGTAGTAAAGATACGCACTTTCGTAGGCTTTTTTGCGTAATTTTCCTCTTAAATCGTCAATTTGGGTGTTGGCCTCTTCCATCCGCTTGCTTTGCGGATATTTATTGATGAACTCCTGAAACGCGCCAATGGCTTTGTCGGTGCTTACCTGCTCCAGGGAATAGCGCGGAGATAGCTTCATGTAGCACATGGCTTCGTTGAAAGCGGCATCTTCCGCATACGGACTGGCAGGATAGGTGTTGTAGAAACTGCGCAGATAAAATGCGGCCAGTTCATAGCTTTTATTCAGGTAATGGGAGTTCGCGTATTTGTAGTAAATATCATCCACGCTCTTCTGGCCTTTCAATACAGTCAGCATTTCTTCGTAGATAGGAATGCATTTGTCGTATTTCTTTTTGGCGTAGAATTCGTCGGCAATTTTTAATTTGGCTTCCAAGTCATTGCCCTTCAATATCTTCTGATATTGCTTGTTGCACGAGAAAAGTGCAAGGACGAAAACGAGGAGCAGGTATGGTTTTCTCAAAAACATAAGCGTGCAAAGATACGAAAATAATATAAAGTAACAACGCCATCTCCGTCGTATTATTCGTTCCTGGCGAGGTTTTATGTTAATTTATTATAAAAACAACGCTCTGCACATCTTTTCGCCACTGTTTATATCGTTTTTCTCTTTTTTTTCCGGGCTTTTTTATCTTGCAGCGACTAGTTACACTTTATGAAACAATATCAGCAGTTTTTGCAGCATATACTCGACCACGGAGTAAAAAAGGAAGATCG
This sequence comes from Chitinophagales bacterium, assembly GCA_020848315.1. GTDB lineage: Bacteria > Bacteroidota > Bacteroidia > Chitinophagales > JADIYW01 > JADJSS01. The sequence goes on from JADLAH010000225.1 coordinate 8,123, forward strand.
TACCGGAACGGGCACTGTCAGTGTGTTTGGCTATCAGATGCGATTCAATCTGAAAGATGGATTTCCGTTGGTGACCACCAAAAAACTGCACCTGAAGTCCATCATTCACGAGCTACTGTGGTTTATTGCCGGCGATACCAATATCGCCTATCTGTGTAAAAATGGTTGTAATATCTGGAATGACTGGCCGTATGCCAAATACCAGAAAAGTGCTGCATTTCAGGGAGAAACGATGAAGGAGTTTGCCGCTAAGATTGCCGAAGATGCCACGTTTGCGGCCGAATGGGGTGAACTGGGACCTGTGTATGGTTATCAGTGGCGCCACTGGCCCGATGGCAAAGGCGGTGAAATAGATCAGCTGGCCTTGCTGCTGCACAACCTCAAAAATAATCCTGATTCCCGCCGACATATCATTTCCGCATGGAATGTGGCGGATATCGAACAGATGACCCTGCCGCCCTGCCACAGCCTTTTTCAGTTTTATGTGACACCTTCTTCCGATTCGCAGAAAAACGGGGTTTTATCGTGTCAGCTGTATCAGCGCAGTGCGGATGCATTTCTGGGGGTGCCTTTTAATATCGCATCTTATGCCATTTTTACGATGATGATAGCGCAGGAATGCAATTTTGAACTGGGCGATTTTGTACATACTTTCGGTGATGCGCACATCTACTCCAACCATATTGAGCAGGTGCGTTTGCAGTTGAGCCGAGCGCCTTATCCATTGCCACAACTTTTGCTGAATCCCGAAAGAAAAAGCATTTTTGATTTTGTGTATGATGATTTTGAGCTGGTCAATTATACCGCACATCCGCACATCAAAGGGGAAGTAGCCGTCTAGTTCAGGTGTGCAGTTGCCGGCCCACAGGTAGCTGTTATCTCAATTCTAAATTATGTCAATAGTGGGCGTTGACCAATTCGCAGTATGAAAATTTCCATCGTAGTAGCAGTGGCAGAAAATGGCATCATCGGCAAAGACAATCAGTTGCTGTGGAAGCTGTCTGCCGATTTAAAACGGTTTAAGCAGATTACTACCGGCCGCTACATCCTGATGGGAAGAAAGACCTTCGAATCTATCGGAAAGCCATTGCCGAATCGCGTGTCTCTGATAATATCCCGCGGCTTTCATTGTGAAGCGGACAACTGCCATGTTTTCCCTTCCGTATCGCAGGCGCTAGAATTTGCGAAAGCAAACGGACAGGAAGAAGTGTTTGTGGTCGGCGGCGGTGAAATCTACCGGCAACTGCTGCCATTAGCGGAGACTATTTATCTGACTAAAGTGCATACCGAAATTGCCGGCGACACCCGGTTTGACTGGAAGGAGGACGACTGGAAAACCGTGCATTCCGAATTTGTTCCGGCAGACGAAAAGAATGAATTCGATTCAACCTATATCATTTTAAAACGCGAAAAATAAACTACATATACTCGAAACAATGTGTCATTTTACAGCGGTTTCGAGTATAAAAATATTATGAAAAATTATCCGGTCATACAGCTAAAGAAAGAAAAAGAACGCTCTGTGCAGCGCTTTCATCCCTGGATTTTTTCAGGCGCGTTGCAATCATTTGATGCCCGACTGAACGATGGTGATATCGTGCAGGTGACAGATAATAAAGGGAATTTTCTCTGTGTCGGACATTTCTATCACGGTAGTATTGCCGTCAAGATATTGTCTTTTGAACCGGTTGAAATCAATCAGGATTTCTGGAATGACCGTATGGCGAGGGCTTTGGCATTGCGTCAACAATTGGGATTGGTAAATAATCCGCAGACAAATTGCTATCGTTTGATACATGCAGAAGGCGACCAGTGCCCGGGTTTAATTGTAGATGTCTATGATAAAACAGCGGTGGTACAATGCCACTCCGTGGGTATGCATCAGGCTGCGGCATCCATTGCGCAGGCCATCAGGCAGCAATTGCCGTTTGTAGAAGCTATCTTTGACAAAAGCCGGGAATACCTGCCGAAAGAATATGCGGCGGATGTGCAGAATGGCTATCTGTACGGGCAGGCTTCTAATGTGACGGCGCTGGAAAACGGCAATAGCTTCGGCATAGATGTGGAGCACGGACAGAAAACAGGATTTTTTCTGGATCAGCGCGACAACAGACACTTGCTGACACATTATTGCAAAGGGAAATCGGTGTTGAATACGTATTGCTACAGCGGCGGATTTTCTGTGTATGCGCTCAATAACGGCGCATCGGAAGTGGTGTCGGTGGATGTTTCCAAATCTGCCATCGCTTTGGTGGATAATAATGTCGCCCTCAACTTTGCCGA
>JADLAH010000226.1 GCA_020848315.1 Chitinophagales bacterium
CCGGATGCCTTTGCCTAACGCGTCTTTTTTCTTACTCATCATTGCTGTATTAATTGAGATTTTCGTTTACATTATTTCCCTGCTCTTCGGGCAGTGTTTCTTCTGCGGACAGTGCCGTCAGGCCGTTTTTCTGCAGTATTTCCCGCGCCAGATTCAGGTAGTTTACCGCGCCCTTGCTCTCCGCATCATACATGATGATAGGCTGACGCAAACTCTGCGCTTCGCCCAATCGGGTATTTCTGTGGATAATGGTATTAAAGACACTGTTTTCAAAACGGCGTTTCACCTCAGACACCACCTGATTGGACAGGTTGAGGCGCTGGTCATACATTGTCAGGAGGATACCTTCAATCTCTAAATCTTTGTTTAAACGAGATTGAACTATCTTTATGGTATTCAGCAATTTACCCAATCCTTCCAAAGCGAAGTATTCGCACTGTACCGGCACGAGTACCGAATCGGAGGCAGTGAGTGCATTTACCGTAATGAGACCCAATGACGGAGAGCAGTCGATGATGATGAAATCAAACTCTTTACGTAATTCTTCAAGCACTTGTGACAGGATTTTCTCGCGGTTCGGGTGATTGATTAATTCAATCTCAGCACCTACGAGGTCGAGATGAGCCGGCAGCAAATACAGATTCGGCGTGTCCGTTTCCAGTATGATATCTTTTGCTTTCACGGAGTCAATCAGACATTCGTATAAACTCACCTTGATATTTCTCGGATCAAAACCGCATCCACTCGTGGAGTTGGCCTGCGGATCGGCATCTATCAATAAGGTTTTCTGTTCGAGGATGGCCAGACTGGCTGCCAGGTTGATAGCGGTAGTCGTTTTTCCAACGCCGCCTTTTTGGTTTGCTATGCTAATGATTTTTCCCATTTTATACGTCCTTCGTTATGAGACAAGGTATTTTATTACTTTAAAAATAAAACACTATCCACTTGTTATTCTGTTATTTATAATTCAATTGTTTCGCCAATATTCAGCAGTATCAATTCTTTGCCTGCTGCTGCAAACTGCTGTTTGGCGGCTTCGTGGTCAATGACAATATAGCCGAATGTATCGTAATGCACGCCGATGATTTTATCGCACTGAATGAAATCGGCAGCAGCAATAGCATCCTCTATTCCCATGGTGAAATTGTCACCAATTGGCAGGACCGCAAATTTTAATTTCGCCCATCTCGGAATCAGCTGCATGTCCATGGTCAGCGCGGTATCTCCGCTGTAATAGAAATCGCCTTCCGCTGTATTGAAAACGAATCCCATCGGATTGGCGCCGTAGGTGCCGTCGGGCAGACAGGAAGAGTGCTGCGCCACCACACATTTCACACTGCCAAAGTCGGAGGACCATTTGCCGCCGGTATTCATCGGTCGGAAATTCGCCACACCCTGTTTGGACATCCACTCATAGATTTCAAAGGCACAGATAACGGTAGCCTGCGTACGGGTGGCTATCGCCACGGCATCTGCAATATGATCCGCATGTCCATGTGAAATAGCAATATAATCACAGGCAATATCTTCTATACGAATGTCTTTGGCCAGTTCATTGGGTGTAATAAACGGATCGAAAAGGATGCGTTTCCCATTGCATTCCACCAAAAAACAGGCATGTCCGTAGTAAGTCAGTTTCATTTTTTACGCGATTACAGTTCAACCATATCCGGAACAACGAATGTTCCACGCTCAAAAATAGGGTATTCACAGCAGGTATTTTCATCTGTTTATTCAAGAAATACGCACATTTTTGTGTGGATAAATGGTAACCTCCTGTGAATGAAGCGATTTCGTGGAACAAGCCCGGCTAGCTTGCAGATTTTAATCTCATTTGATGCATATTCTCCGCAGTCACCGGCTGTTGATAATTCGGAGCATGCATTCATTGAAGTAATTTTACTTTTAGCTTTTAAATTTATCCTGATTATGCTTACTATTTTTCACGGCACTGCCCGTATCAACAGCAACTCCCGCAAAATAGCGGACTATTACGACGAAGTATTGGGAAAAAGGAATATTCCGCACCAGTTTTTTACGCTGGAAAATGTGGATGATTCCATTTTCAATAAGACCTTTCACAACCCCAAACATCCGCAATTGCAAAGTATTGAAGATCATATTCTGGGACCAACCTCTAAATATATCTTCATCATTCCTGAATACAATGGCAGTTTTCCCGGCATGTTCAAGGGTTTTATCGACGCCTCGGATGTAAAGAAATGCTTTCACAACAAGAAAGCCTGCCTGACCGGTGTGGCGGACGGACGCGCCGGCAACCTGCGCGGAATGGAACACCTCACTAATATTTTCAATCACATGAAGATGAATGTGCTGCATTTTAAAATTCCCATTTCGCAGGTTTCTACCCATCTCGATGCGCAGGGAAAATTACAGAGTGACGAAATAAAAGCGATGATTGACCAGCAATTGGATTTAATGCTGGATTTCTGATAAGCATATGATTCGGAATATTGTATACAGTATAGGTTATTTCCTGCTGCTCTTGTCAGCAGGCGGTTGCAATCAGTATGCCGGCAGGGCAAAAGATGTATTTCATATGAATATCTCTGCCGGACTGACCTCGCTGGATCCGGCTTTTTCCAAAGACCAGGCCACCATGTGGTGCGACGCGCAAATCTACAACGGACTGGTGCAGATTGACGAGCAGCTGAATGTGCGCCCGTGCATTGCGAAGCGCTGGCAGATCAGCGAAGACGGCCTTACCTATACTTTTATCCTTCGCGATGACGTTTACTTCCACGATCATCCTGTATTTCCGGACACTGTGGGGCGAAAAGTAACGGCAAAGGATTTTGTATACTCATTAGGACGACTGATTGACACCACGGTGGCATCTACCGGCGGATGGCTATTCAACGACAAAGTGGATAAGCGACAACCATTTACCGCACCGGACGACACCACCTTTGTGATACACCTGAAGACGCCGTTTCGGCCGATGCTGAGCCTGCTTACACTGCCATACTGTTCGGTGGTGCCCAAAGAAATCGTGACGCATTACGGAAAAGACTTCAGGTCACATCCCGTAGGTACCGGTCCCTTCAAGATGGTGCGCTGGGAAGAAGGCAATGTGCTCATCCTTACCAGAAACACCCGTTATTTTGTAAAGGACAGCAATGGACAAACCTTACCCTATCTGCAAGGTGTTCGCATCAGTTTCATCGCCGACAAAGGCACGGAATTCCTGCAATTTTCACAGCGTAAAATCGACTTTATCACAGGGCTGGATGTGGCTTATAAAGATGAGCTGCTCACCGGCAACGGCACGCTGCAAGCAGACTGGAAAGATAAAATCATCTTTGAGAAGATGCCATATCTGAATACCGAATATCTCGGCATTTCGATGGGCAAACAGCCGGTGGAGGCATTGAAAAATAAGAAAGTCAGACAAGCCATCAACTATGCCATTGATCGCAGAAAAATGCTGACCTACCTGCGCAACAACATCGGCACTCCGGCAGAACAAGGCATGATACCCAAAGGCGTTCCCTGTTATGACAGCAGCATGGTCGGATACACCTATCAGCCGGAGAAGGCACGAGCGCTGCTGGCCGAAGCCGGATATCCGAACGGAAAGGGGATTGCCCCAATAAAAATCTACTCTAATCCAACTTATCAGGATCTTATTACCAATATTGCCAATGAATTGTCCAACATCGGTATTACCTGCCTGATTGAAAACAGACCGGCCACCTTCCTGCGGGAAGCGATGCGCAAAAATGAAGCGGAATTTTTCCGGGCTTCCTGGATCGGCGATTATCCGGATGGAGAAAACTACCTGACCTTGTTTTACAGTAAGAATGGCGCACCACCCAATTACACTTATTTTAAAAATCCAGAATACGACCGATTGTATGAGACAGCCATGCGTGCTGTGGATGAAAAGGAAACCTTCTAGCTATATCGAATAATGGAACACATCATTATTGATGAAGCGCCCGTAGTGCCTTTATTTTATGATGAAGTCACCCGATTCAAACACAAATATGTAATAGGTTTGAAAAACAACGCGATGAATATGGTGTTACTGAAAGAAGTAAAACTGGATTTCTCTATTGTAGAACAACCGTAATATCTTAACACATCAAACGTCAGCATGATTAAAAGTATCATCACACATAAACCCACCAAGCTATTCATTTTCCTTGGCGGATTCTTTATTGCAAACGCATTCATCGCGGAAGTAATCGGTGTGAAGATTTTTTCACTGGAAGACACACTCGGCATACCGGCCGCGAATATTTCACTGTTCGGCAATCTATTCTCCTTTAATCTAACCGCCGGTGTATTGCTGTGGCCGGGGGTGTTTATCATGACCGACATTATCAATGAATACTACGGTGAACGCGGCGTACGTTTTTTGTCCTATCTCACCGTTTGTCTGCTGGCCTATGCATTCCTGATGTATTATCTGGCAATAACGCTCGTGCCTGCCGGCTGGTGGTCGGGTTCGCGTACTGAGCAGGGCGTGCCGGACATGCAAAGTGCATACAGTCAGATATTCGGACAAGGCATCGGCATTATTCTGGGTTCTCTCGTGGCCTTCCTGATCGGACAGGTAGTGGATGTCGTCATCTTTCATAAAATAAAGAAATGGAGCGGCGAGAAATATATATGGCTGCGCGCGACAGGCTCCACACTGGTGTCACAGCTGATAGACAGTTTTGTGGTACTGTTCATAGCATTTTATATTTATCCGACTTTATATCCGGCACAAGGCAAGCCTTGGGCCATCAGTCTGGTGCTGTCGGTGTGCATCGGAAATTACATTTACAAGTTTATTGTCGCGGTGCTCATGACGCCCGTGATATATGCCGTTCACGGAATGATAGAGCGATATCTGGGAGAAAAGACCGCGGCAGAGATGAAAAAATCTGCGTTAAAAGATGCGGATTAATTTTGAAAAGCCGATTGTCTGACTTACTTTTACTTGCGAATATAGGTTCTCCGTTTCAATGCTGAGATGAAAAGGGAAACAAGTGAAATTCTTGTACAGTCCCAGCTGCTGTAAGCACATTCCTGAGCAATCAGGCCTGCTGAATTCTACAACCACTGCCGGCAACGGCGGGAAGGTTTCAGTACGGTGCGAGTCAGAAGACCTGCCTGCATTCTTATCACTAAAAAAGTGTTCTGAGGAAACATTTTGCAGTACCATGAAGACAAGAACTTACATCTATGTCAGCATGATGTGTTTTTTCACATGTATGTTAATGCCATCCGCGAAGGCAGACACGCTTGTTTTGCCCGAACTCGAAGTGCAGGCCAGTCGCGAATTTTTCTTTGTAAAAGACAATAAAACCTATCGGTTGGATTCCTTCCGCAGACAGTGGTATGGCAATAATCACCTCGGCGATTTGTTGCAATACAGTTCCTTTGTTCACATCAATAACTACGGCATGGGCGCATCGTCCACTTTCTCTATCCGCGGCACTGCGGACGACCAGTCGGCCGTATTGTGGAACGGCATCAATATCCGTTCTCTGTCATTAGGCAGTACAGATGTATCCATCATTCCGGTACATGAACAGGATCAGATTTCCGTTATCACCAACAGCGCCTCGTCCATATATGGGAGCGGTACTTTCGGAGGTGCCATCCTCATCAATAATGCCGCCAACTGGAACAACCGGTTTACACTGAACGGAAAATATGATTTCGGAAATTTCAACAGTCATAAAGGCGACCTGTCGCTTGCCGCGGGAAATGAAAAAATACAGTTTCAAACCTATGGCACGTATCACAAAGCTACCAACAATTTTCGGTATTATGACGCCTACAAACCGGGGCAACCGCTGTCGGTATTGCAGCACAACGCATTGGAAAATCTGGCGTCCATATCCAATTTATTCTGGCGTCCAACCGGCAAAACCCTGATACAAGCAGGTAGCTGGACACAACAAAAATACAAGGAAATACCTGCCATTATGGGCGGTTCGCCGGTAAGCAGTAAATGGCAGGAAGACTTTACCACCAAAAATTATTTTTACTTACAACAACAAACCCGAAAAGGAGTGTGGTATAATCGGGCCGCGCTCGTGTATGACCGGCAGCTATATTCCGACAGTCTGTTTGGTATTGATGCCAGCTACGCTATGTATAAACTGACCAACAGCATCAATTACCGGCATTATTTCAAGAACCGAGTTATCCTGGATGCCGGCGCGGATTATTATTACGACCGGGCGAAAATCACCAACTATCATTCCATTGTCAATGAACACAGAGCCGGCCTGTTTGCAGGTGTGAAATACAACAAAAAAGAATGGACATTTTCCGCGAGCGTGCGGCAGGAAATTCACCGGTATAGATATTTCCGTCCGCTGTTCAGTGCGGAAATCGTGTATAATCACCCTTCTGGCAGGATACAAACCGGCATCAACTATGCGGACAAATACCGCATTCCTGATTTAAATGATAAATACTGGCAGCCCGGCGGCAATCCGGAGCTAAGACCGGAAAATGGCTGGACACTCGAGTGGAACCAACAGTTCGAGCTATTGCCGCTACACCATAAACATCAATTGCAGTTTTCTTATTCGGGCTACTATACCCGCATCAAGGATAATATTGTGTGGACACCGCTGACTGCCACTTTATGGTCGCCCAGAAACGTAAAAAACACGCAGCACACAGGTATTGAAGCCCGACTGAGCAATATGCTGCAGGCAACAGCAACTATACGCATACACACATCCATATTATATCACTACAATCATTCCACCGTAACAAAAGATTACAATCCACTGTCAGAAGGCAATTTTATCCGATACAAGCCACAGCATTCCCTGAAAATAAATACCAGCCTGGAAGATCGCAATTTCATGTTAGGATTTAATTACAATTATATCAGCGCCCGATTTACCGATGAAGAAAATAATCCGTTCTATGCGTTGAAGGCCTATCATCTGCTGGATATGTTCATCGGATTTAAACTTTCTTACAAATCCTTTACCCCGCAATTTCAGTTTCAGGTAAACAACCTGTTGAACACGCGCTATGAAACTATTCGCTCTTATGCGCAACCACTCCGAAATTTCCAAATACGCATATTATTTAACTACTCAACACCTAAATCCAAAAAAAATGATTAGAAAAAACATCCTGTTACTGACAGCTCTGTCTGTTTTCACATTGATCTCCTGTAAAAAAGAAGAAAGCAATTTCAGCTTCGACGGTACTTACATTGAAAGCGGTGCGGCCATCGTTGTAAATGAAGGTTCTTTCGGCTCCAACAACGGCTCCGCCAGCTTCATCAGCCGCAACGGACAAGTCAGCAATAATATTTTTGAGGCAGCCAACGGCGGAGATGTATTGGGCGATGTATTTCAGTCCTACAGCAGAGTAGGCAATACCGGTATCTGCGTGGTCAACAATTCTCAGAAAATTGTGTTGGTGGATGCACGCACCTTCAAATACCTTGCTACTATCTCTGATGCCACAAAGATTACCTATCCGCGCTATGCGGTGGCCAAAGACACCAGTCGCCTGTATGTATCCAACGGCAGCGGAACCGGCACCGTACTGGCCATTGATTTAAAAACGAAAACCATTGCGAAAACTATCGCTGTTGGCAGCGGTCCCGAGCAGATGGCCATTTTAGGCAACCAGTTGTTTGTAGCAAACAGTGGCGGCTTTGGCGTTGACAGCACGATTTCTGTTATCAGTCTGACTACAGAAACAGTGACCAATACCGTAAAAGTGGGAGATATGCCGACGAAAATCGTGAAAGATGCACAGAATAATTTATGGATACTTTGCTATGGCGCGACGGATTACAGCAACTGGCCGGACATCAACAAATTAACCCCGACAAAACTGGTAAAACTGAACACCAGCACACTCTCCGTAGAAAAATCATTCACGCTGGTGCCGGCTAACAGTCCTAGCTACAACGCAAATCTGTGTATCGGAGATGCCGGACAAACGCTGTATTACAGTGTGGGCGATGAAGTATTTGCCATGTCTATCGCGGCAACAACGCTACCGGAGGAACCACTGATTTCAGGACGTGAATTCTACGGATTGAATGCCAATCCATTTAACGGTGAATTGGTAGCCACCTATGCGCCTTCCTTTACACAGAGTGGCTACGTGCTGAGATACAGCAGCACAGGCACATTGCGTGATTCTCTCAGAGTCGGCATAGGCCCAAACGCGGTTATATTCAATTGATTCCAACAACCATCTTCATAATACAACAACAGGCCATCAAATGATGGCCTGTTAGTTTTTATTGTTGGTGAAAATTATCTGGTTTCACTGCCATCATAAACCGGCTGCATATCGACTTTTTCTTCTGTTTTTTCAAGTGCCGGATAGTTGATTGACTGAATATAGTTGGACGTTTGTACCATATCCATTTTGTGATTGAAGAAAGTCATCAACTTAATAGACAAGAGGGAAAACAACGGTGCGAAAATCACATCTACCGTATAATGTACTTTCTGCCATAAAATCATCGCAGCAATCAGCACAGTAAAAGTAAGAATCAGCTGTTTCAGACGTTTGCCATCCGCTACAAGATAAAAGAGAAAACTGGACGAAACATGTCCGGAGAAAAATAAATCATTTACCACCAGTCCGTTTTTATGCATGTATATCGATGCGAACGGATCGCGAAGAAATATCATATCCACAGGAGCTTCCAAAGGAATAAGATAGATGGATACCGTGCGGAATACCATCAGCAGGGAATATGCCTGTAATGCAATCATCAGTCTTTTCGGATGTTTCAGCAGGGAAATAATGGCGAACACCAGAATCGCATGAAACATAATAAATATCTCTATCGAGAAATCGACCGGTTTAAAAAGCGACAACAACGGATCATTCAGCAAAGTACCCGGACGCGTATTAAATATGGCGATGTATTCCTTGCAATACTTGGCAGCTGCAAAAAACAAAATCAGGGTAATGATGAAACGAATCCTGAAGCCTGAGGAATCCCAGAATTCTCTCCATGAATTATTGATATGTTTTATGGATTGTTTCACGAAAACTTTCACAAAATTATTGCATAAAAAACAAAAAAGTGTAACTGTAAATAGTTAATTTTTTGATAAAAATGACTTTCTTGCAATCAGCAAAAATGCTATTCACTAATTTTATACAACATGTATCTGTCACAAAAGTTTTGCGGGAATTGCGGCAATCTGGTCGTTGTCAAATTTGCGGAAGGCCGGGACCGCGTGGTATGCGAACATTGTGAGGTAATACATTACACCAATCCTAAAATTGTCGTAGGAGCATTGGCAACCTGGGAAGATAAAGTGCTGCTCTGCCGCAGGGCGATAGAACCGCGCAGGGGTTACTGGAATTTGCCGGCAGGATATCTGGAAGATTTCGAGAAATCGGAAGACGGCGCCATCCGCGAAACCTGGGAAGAAGCAGGCGCTCACATCAAAATAGAGGGCGTGCACACCGTATATAATTTGCCGCAAGCCAATCAAGTGTATATCCATTTCCTAGCACACCTGACAGACGGCATCATCCGCAACGGGGAAGAAAGCATCGAATCAGGATTGTTTTCAGAAGAGGAAATCCCCTGGGATGAACTGGCATTCACTTCTTCAGCCTATGCTTTACGGAAATTCTTTGAAGACAGAAGATCCGGCGTTCGCCAAACACATCTTGGCGCATACCCTGAAAGATAACCCTTTCGGTGAAAGCCAAACATATCAACAGCTGCGGAAAATAATTCTCAGATTCGCGCCCAATACTTGCCAAATTCTCATTTTAGTCGTTATATTTGTAGCGTTATGAAAAAGTCTGTAAATACTCCATACGCGTTGATTATCGGTCTTATTGCCGCTACTGTCATCTTCAGAATCATACCGCATCCGTTTAATATTACGCCTGTTCTGGCAGCTGCTCTTTTTGCGGGCGCTCGCGTATCCGACAAAAAATGGGCCTTCATGCTGCCTGCAGCAGCCATGTTTATCAGTGATGCGGCATTGGCCTACATGAACAACTATCCGCTGTTCCACAGCACCATCATCTTCGTTTATGGCGCGTTGCTGTTATCCGTGTTAATTGGCCGCACAGCTTTGTCCGGTGAGTTCAATGCCGGCAAAACAGCCCTGACTACCATTGCTTCTTCCGTATTGTTTTTTATCATCACCAACCTTGGTGTATGGCTGATGGACGGTATGTACAGCCTGGATTTCAGCGGACTCACCACTTGCTTCATCATGGCAGTTCCATTCTTCAAATACAGCATCGCAGGTGATTTGTTCTTTGTAACCGTTTTATTCGGTGTGTACGAACTGGCTACCAGAAAAACGAATGTACTGGCGAAAAAAAGTGCGTAGTATTTAATATACTCCATACACCATATTAAACTAAGTGTATTTAATCCTTAGTACAATGTTATTTTAACAGCTGTTAGAATCTTTACTGGTTAAACATGCCGTTTAATTGATACTTTTGCCCAACTTAAAATTCAACTGTTTTGACTTTAATTAAATCCATATCCGGCATACGCGGTACCATAGGAGGTAAGCAGGGAGACGCATTGACACCGCTCGATATTGCTAAGTTTACGCTCGCGTTTGGTACCATATTAAAACAAAACGACGCTAAAAAAATCGTGGTGGGCCGCGACGCCCGCATATCCGGCGAAATGGTACATCATATTGTAGTCGGCAATCTGATAGGCCTAGGTCTCGATGTTATTGATCTCGGACTGGCCACCACACCAACCGTGGAAATGGCTGTTACGACTGAAGACGCGGATGGCGGTATCATCATCACTGCCAGTCACAATCCCAAACAATGGAATGCCCTGAAATTACTGAACAACAGAGGCGAATTTATTTCAGAAAAAGTAGGACAGGAAGTGCTCAAAAAAGCACAAAGCGCTAAATTTGAATTTGCAGAAGTTGATAAGTTGGGACAAGTAACCTCCAAAGATTATCTGGATTACCATATCGAAAAAATACTGGCACTACCTTATGTAAATGTAGCAGCCATCAAAGCAAAAAGATACAAAGTGGCACTCGATGCGGTGAACAGTGTGGGCGGTATTGCCGTTCCTAAGTTGCTGAAAGCATTGGGTGTGGACGAAATATTTGAATTATACTGTGAGCCAACCGGAAAATTTGCACATAATCCGGAGCCGTTACCGGAAAATATTTCCCACCTCGCCAGTGAAGTAAAACAATACAAGGCCGATATCGGTATTGCTGTCGATCCGGATGTAGACCGACTCGCACTGATTGATGAAAAAGGAGAGCCATTCGGCGAGGAATACACCTTAGTTGCCGTTGCAGATTATGTACTGTCACAAGTAAAAGGAAATACGGTTTCCAATTTATCTTCCACCAAAGCATTGAAAGATATTACAATCAAACACGGCCAACAGTATTTTACTTCCGCCGTCGGAGAGGTGAATGTGGTGGAGAAAATGAAAGAAGTAAAAGCTGTTATCGGCGGAGAAGGCAATGGTGGTGTTATTCTGCCGGAGTTGCACTATGGCCGCGACGCACTCGTAGGCATCGCGCTATTCCTGTCGCATCTGGCCACCAGCAACAAAAGTGTGCACGCTTTGCGCGCGCAATATCCCAACTATGTCATTTCCAAAAACAAAATACAACTGGAAGATGGCATGGACCTGAAATTCATCATTCAGCACATCAAAGAAAAATATGCGCAATATCCGCAGAATACGGTGGATGGTCTGCGCATCGACATCGATGAAGACTGGGTGCATTTGCGTGCTTCCAACACCGAACCTATTATCCGTATCTATGCGGAAAGTTCCACAGAAAAGACCGCCAACAACATTGCGGACAAGATGAAAATGGATATCACCAATGCCATCAAACATCAGCAATAGGGAAGTGTTACTTTCTTTCTATTGGTGTGTTTGAAAACTAAAGGAAAATCCGCTATCTTACAACGCGCACAAGCAGTTGAAGTATGTCAGCTACATTTGATTCCATCCGTAAAAATATTCTTGCCGGCAAGTTCGAGCCTGTCTATTTCCTGTGCGGAGAGGAACCTTATTATCTGGATATCCTAGAGCAACTCATCGATGAGAAAGCACTGGCGCCACACGAAAAAGACTTCAACAGTGCTGTTTTTTATGGCAAAGATGCCGACCCGATTCAGGTGCTGAATGAGGCCAAACAATATCCGTCCTTTGCGGAAAGAAGACTCGTCATTGTGC
>JADLAH010000227.1 GCA_020848315.1 Chitinophagales bacterium
CCGTCTTCCGGAGATAATAAGAAATAAGTATACTTTGCAAAAGAAATGTCGTTTCTGCTGCCAGAAAATAAAAAAAAGAGGTACTGAAACCAGTACCTCTTTTTGTAGCCCGTAGGGGAATCGAACCCCTGTTTGAAGAATGAAAATCTCCTGTCCTAACCCCTAGACGAACGGGCCGTTCAGCTAAGCGAGTGCAAATATAGAAAGCTTTTTTTATTTACACAATACTTTCCAAAAAAATCTGAAAATTTTCTTTTGCCAAATAGTGATTTCTATTGTACATTCGTAGAAATATTAACTACCTATGACCAAAACACGTGTTGCAATAAACGGACTGGGCCGAATTGGTCGGTTGGTTTTCCAGATTTTATTTGACAAAGACAATGTCGATATAGTGGCCATTAATGATATCGCTCCTAATGACGCGCTCGTATATCTCCTGAAACACGACACCGCGCAGGGGCCATGGAATAAAACCATCACCGCCAAAGAAGATCATCTCTTTGTGGATGGCCACGAAATCATCAGCACTTCCATTGCGGAAACAAAAGATCTGCCGTGGAAAGACCTGCAGATTGATGTCGTGATTGAATGCAGCGGAAAATACCGCACCAAAGCCAAACTCGAAGAGCATATCAAAGCGGGCGCCAAGAAAGTAGTCATTTCTTCGCCGGCAGACAAGGAAGTGAAGACCATTGTACTCGGTATCAATGACGATCAGATTACAGATGCGGACACCATTCTTTCCAATGCATCTTGTACGACCAACTGCCTCGCGCCAATGGTGAAAGTGCTGGAGCAGAATTTTGGTATTCAAACCGCCATCATGAATACGATACATGCGTACACCGGCGATCAGAAACTGCACGACAGCATTCACGGTTCTGATTTCAGACGCGCGCGCGCGGCGGCACAGAATATAGTGCCCACTACCTCCAATGCGACCAAGGCCCTGGGTTGGGTGATGCCGGAAACCAAAGGTAAAATTACCGGCGGCGCGGTGCGTGTGCCCGTGATTGTGGGTTCTTCCACCGAATTGTATTGTGTGCTGGAAAAAAATGCCGATATCGCCACCATCAATGAAGCATTCCGTCAGGCTTCCGAAACCTACCTGAAAAATATTCTTGCCTACACGGAAGATCCGATTGTTTCCTCCGATATTATTCATTCGCCGTATTCCTGCACTTTTGACGCGGGACTCACCCAGCAGATTGGGAATATGACCAAGATTGTCGGCTGGTATGACAATGAATACGGATACGCCAACCGTCTGGCAGAAATGGTGGAAATTGTCGCAGCTTTATAAATCTCTTACCCAAAATAAATTCAAGACCATTATGATTACCGTAGATTCCCTTTCTTTCAAAGGCCACCGTGCACTGATACGTGTCGACTTTAACGTGCCTTTTGATAAGCACTTTAATATCACCGACGATACCCGTATTCGTGCGGCATTGCCTACCATTAATAAGATTCTCAAAGACGGCGGCAGTGTCGTGCTGATGTCGCATCTGGGACGCCCGCTGAAAAAATTGAAAGAAGACGGTACGATTGATTATCATAAATTTTCCCTGAAGCATGTAGTGGATCGCCTGGAGCAATTGCTGCACCGTGATGTGCAATTTGCGGAAGATTGTATAAATGAAGAAGCGCATCAGTTGTCACATGCGCTGAAACCGGGCGAAGTATTGCTGCTCGAAAACACCAGATTCCACAAAGGAGAGGAAAAGGGCGAGGAGGCTTTTGCGGCACGACTCGCGAAGCACGGCGATATCTATGTAAATGATGCCTTCGGTTCGGCGCACCGCGCCCATGCCAGCACCACGATTGTCGCAAAATTTTTCCCACGCGATAAAAAGTGTTTCGGTTATCTGATGGCGGCGGAAGTAGCCAACGCGGATAAAGTATTGAACAAGGCGGAAAAACCTTTCACCGCTATTTTAGGCGGCGCTAAAGTGTCCGATAAAATTCTGATAATAGAAAATCTGCTGAATATTGCCGACACCATTATCATCGGCGGCGGAATGGCCTATACTTTCTTCAAGGCGCAGGGCGGACAGGTCGGCAACTCGCTGGTAGAAGAAGACAAGCTCGAACTGGCACTGGATGTGCTGAAAAGAGCGGAAGAAAAAGGTGTGAAGATATTGCTGCCGCAGGACAGTATCGTTGCGGATAAGTTTGATAATGCAGCGAATACGCAGATTGCCGAAAATAATGCTATTCCGGATGGCTGGATGGGACTCGATATCGGCCACGAGGCGATACGCACTTTTGAGGCAGCAGTGAGAAGTTCAAAAACTATCTTGTGGAACGGTCCGATGGGTGTTTTTGAAATGGATAATTTCCAGAACGGCACGAAAAGCATTGCGGTAGCAGTGGCACATGCCACGATGGAAGGCGCCTTCAGTCTGGTGGGCGGCGGCGACAGTGTCGCGGCGGTCAATAAATTCGGACTGGCGGAAAAGGTGAGCTATGTGTCTACCGGTGGCGGCGCGCTGCTGGAATTTTTTGAAGGCAAAACGCTGCCGGGTGTGGCCGCATTGCAATAGCAATAAATTATTTTTGCGTATAAATAACGAGCGGCGTTCCGAAGGAACGCCGCTCGCATTCATGAAGACACCACTTACTTCACGGCTTTTTCTTTTTCCGCGTGGTCGGCCACAGCCACACTGCTGTCCGGTGAAGCAGCGCTGCTGTCATCAGCCGTCACGCTGGAGTCGATGGCGGTATCGTCGACATCAACGATTTCCGGTGTTTCCTCTTGTTTCGGTTTGATCCAGTCGCAGGCCGTCGCGATAAAGCCAACAGCCACGAACATTACAATTACTTTTTTCATTTGATTGGTTTTGGTTATCTACATATACGCTCGCCATCAAAGAATTAGTATAAAATGCCCGGAAAATTAAGATATTTTAAGGATGCGCCGGGTTTGCAGTATACATCGTTCTGATTGAGTGTTCCACATAGTTGCAGCAATAAACACCATTCCCCAAGTGAGCGCCGTCATTACCGTTATCGGTTGGTGTCCCCACCAAACGAAATCCTAACAAAGAACTATGCAGAATAAAGCTATTAATAAAAATATTGTATCTTCGTATTTTAGTTGTTTCTTGAATGTTGGTGATTGATATGCAAATAGAAATGTGTAGTGGTTTGTTGGTCAAGAAGACCAATAAAGGCAGGAGAACTAAATTAAAAACAGGGATTGAAGTTGGGTTAGATATAAAGAAACTGTTACAAAAAGTAGGATTCTATCCTAAAGCACCATCTTTTGAAATAAAAGGACAAGGCGTAAACAGAAAAGAAAAAATCTTTTACTACACCAACGTTCACTTTACCAGTAAACTAGCAAGAATATGAGAAAGATTAACAAAGGTCTACTATACTTGTCTATACCATTTCTGTTTTTTGGTTTTGCTTTTTTGATATTTGGTTTAAAAAATGTTATTTTAATACATAAATTAAATAAAAATGGTATTAAATCTAATGCAGTTATTTATAACATATTCCTGAATGACACAGAAACGGGGTTTGAAACTATAATAGAAGCGAATTATTATTTTAATGATAAAGAGTATTTTATAAAAGAGGCAGTATATAAAAATAAAGAAAGGTATAAGGTTGGGGATTCTATAAAAATTATCTTTTTAAGCAAGAAACCAGAGAAAGCATTAATTTATGAGGAATTAGATATTGATGATAATATTGAATCAATTAGAGATGGAATATTAATCATAATCTGCCCATTTCTATTATGGTTATTTTATAAACCCAAAGAGGGGTAGGGTAGTGGGTAATGTTCCAAAAGTGTTGTTTAGGGTTAAAATAAAATGCAAGTCATTGATATATAAAATACAGGAAAAGAAAGTCAGCAAAGGAAAAGACGGGCAATTGTCCGTCTTTTGTTATTTTAAAGTCTAAAATACGATAAGCAACGGGAAATCAGCAGAAGAGCCAGGTTTATGAAAAGCGCAGCAATAGCTGTAAAATGAACGAAGGGCGGCTATCAGCATTGGCGTTCATTTTATCAGCGGTTGATTTTTGAGGCACGAAAAAATCAAATTGCCTTGCTTTTCATAAATGGTTTTGGGCACTTAATATCGTGGCACGATGACCCGTTTCGCTAGTGTTCCGAAGGGTCACTAGTGTGTATTAAATTTGCCGGTCTCTGACTGCCACCGAAAAGCTCAATAAATAAAATCAAATTGACTTGCTTTTCATAAATGGTTTTTGGGCACTTTTTGGCAGCAATAAGTGTCGGAGCAAAATAATTTAAACCAATGCTGGTGATAGGTAACGTTGTTTCCTAGAATAGTCTCCTGAAATGGACTTTGCGTAAAAAATGCAACGTATTAAAGTTATGCAGCGTTCTCTGCGAGAGACGCTGCTCAAAAAGGAGAATAATTCATCCCCATAAAAAAGACGGATCGCTTCGTTTCTCGCGATGACGCATTTTTTTGAGGACATCGCGAAAGAGGTGAACTGTTGTCAGTAAACCGTCAACTAATTTCAACAGATTGCTTCGTCGTTCCTCCTCGCAAAGACGTTTTTTTGGGAAGCATCGCGAAATCGGTGGACTGTGGATCGTCGACTTTATACTCTCTTTTACCTCAACACGGATATTCCACGATGTTCTTTTCGGTTTCCCAGAGTTTGATGTGCAGGTCGTATTTTGC
>JADLAH010000228.1 GCA_020848315.1 Chitinophagales bacterium
CTGCTCCAGTTGAAGCTGCTCCAGCTGATTCTGCTGCTGCTCCAGTTGACTCTACTGCTGCTGCTAAATAATTTCAGCACAGTTAGTGAAAATAAAAGTCCCGGCAACGGGACTTTTTTTATTTTACAAATTTTAACATTTTGCGTATTTGATATTATATCTTGTTTACTTACATTTGTTGTAATTAAACCAAACCAAAATGAAAAAATTATTTGTATTGTTCGCTGCTGCTACATTGTTTGTAGGAGTTCAGGCATGTAAACAACAAGCAGAAGAAGCTGCTGAAACCACTGAAGCTGTAACAGAAGAAGCTACTGAAGCTGTAACTGAGGCTGCAACTACTGTTGCTGACTCTGCTGCTTCCGCTGCGACTACTGCTGTAGACGCTGCTGCTGGTGCTGCAACAGGCGCAGTTAACGCTGCTGCTGACGCTGCTAAAGAAGCTGTTAAAAAATAAGCTGCATAAGCTTTCAGAAAAAACGGGGCTGCCTTTGGCAGCCCCGTTTTATTTTTTCAGGGCGAGTTTATGTAAACTAATAAAAAGCAAACAGGCGACACAATACTGCTCTCTGTGTAGCGGAGACGTGCATTGAACCCGTCTCGCCTGAGGCGAGATGAATCCTTAGCTTCGATTTTGATTAGGAGAATAAAAAAAGAGAGGCGACACAATACTGTATCGCCTCTCTCTGTGTAGCGGAGACGGGAATTGAACCCGTGACCTCAGGGTTATGAATCCTGCGCTCTAACCACCTGAGCTACCCCGCCGATTTACCAAAGGTAATTTCGAGGTGCAAATGTAGTATTTTAAAATTAATTTTCCTCCATCTTTTTTAAAAAGGTCATTTTTTCGTAATCTTGCACGTAATAATCCGGAGATGCACGCATTAAATTCCATATCGGCTCTTGCTCCAAAAGAAGAGGTAGATGTACTCGAAGATATAGCTGTCGAGCTGGATGCCGGATATCATCTGGTGGTCTACAATGACGATGTAAATACCTTCGACTGGGTGATAGAATCTCTGATGGCCGTGTGTGACCATACTTACGAACAGGCAATGCAATGTTCGCTGTTCATACATTTTAACGGTAAATATGCCGTAAAACACGGAGAAGAGACCAAATTGATTCCCATGAAGGATGCATTGCACGACAGAGGAATCAGTGCTTCCGTAGAAAAATCCAGTTGATTTGCCTATTTATATGCTAGATGACCAGCCTGTTTTTCCACCCGTTTCGGGAGCGGAAGAGGGTATCGTAGCAGTGGGTGGCGATCTGTCGGTAGAACGATTGCTGGCAGCTTACAGTCAGGGTATTTTTCCCTGGTACTCCGACGGCGAGCCTATTATCTGGTGGTCTCCGGATCCGCGTTTTATCATTCCGACCGCCGAAATTCATGTGTCGAAGAGTATGCGACGGGTGCTGAATGCCGGCTATTTTCGCTGTACATGGGATACCTGTTTCGCGGATGTGATGGCACACTGCGCGCAGGTGGAACGAAAAGGGGAGCAGGGCACCTGGATAACGGATGAGATGATGCAGGCATATATTACCCTGCACGAATCCGGATTTGCGCATTCTCTGGAGGTATGGCATCAGGACAGGCTCGTCGGTGGCATATACGGCGTGAGCCTTGGGCATTGCTTTTTTGCAGAGTCTATGTTTCATCTGGAAACCAACGCTTCGAAATTCGCGCTTATACAGTTATCCCGTTATTTGCAGTCAATAGGATTTGAATGGATAGATGCACAGGTGTACACCGAACATGTGGCCAGTCTCGGTGGCCGCGATATTCCCAGAGAAGAATTTCTGCAACTCCTGCATCGCGGTTTGCAGTATCCCACACTTCAGGGGAAATGGGATTTTAAAACAGCGTAGCCATTATCCATTTCATTTTTGCTTCGGTAACGACGTATTTGATATACAGTTCCGTTAATTTCTGCTCCGATGTGATGGCCGTGTTCTCACGGGTATTGACCAGAAATAAATTGCTTTCGCCCAGTTCCAGTCTTCTGGCTTCCCCTTTGTATAGTTGCAGATAATTGCCGTAGGTGGCGCGAAAGAGTGCAATCTGCTCTTTGAGCTGCACCATTTCCGCATATACGGTCATCAGTTTTGTTTCTAGTTCCCTTTGTTTCAGTACTCTGTCAGCCTGTACGCTTTTTGTTTTAATGGTGTTTTTACTCAGCTCTGCCCGTCCTTGCGCGAAGGTCAGCGGCATCGAGAAATTCACACCAATCTTGTAGTAGTTGCTGAAGATTCTGTTGTCAGGACTGATGTAAGAGAAAAATCCCGGACTGAGCAGGTTGTAGTTGACATTGAGTGTCGGCTTCAGGTCTTCTTTCTTCAATCTGCGTTCCAGCGCCAGTTGCTGTAGTTTGATATCATACATACTCATCGAAGGGTGTTGCTGTGAAATAAGCGCGCTGATTTGCTCGATGCTTTCCAGTGGTGCGGTCAGAGATGGATGCGTGTACTGACTGTCCACTTCTATGGGACGGATATCTGCAGGCAGCAAATAGGAATCGCCGTTTTCTGTCCACAGGAAATTGGATAGAAGAAATTTTGATTTTTGTACGGACAGGTTCGCTTCATTGAGTTGAAACTGCCGCTGCTGAAACTGCGCCAGTGCTTCCGTAGTATCGATAGCAGGCCGGTCGCCGAGCTGGAAGGCACGCACGGTAGCCTTATAGCGTATTTCCGCCACACGCAGTGCATTCTGATAAATTGTTTTTATCTGTTCCGCCTCACACCAGTTGTAATAAGTTTGTAAGGCATCAAAGAGCAGTTCATTAAGGAGTAATAATCTTTCCTGTTCAGTGGCTTTCACAAATAATTTAGCGTCCATCAGTGCTGCCCGCTTTTTATCCATCAGCATCGACTTCAGCAAAGGCACGCTGATGCCCAGAAAGTACATGCCATTGTCCGGCAGATTATTTTCCGGATTGATATTGATGCCATAGTAATAATCGTAGCCCGTTTTCACTTCAATACCGTACCAGGCCGGAATCTTTAATTCGCTGTTGAAGAAGGAATAATAGTTTTTTCCGCTGAATTCTTTCCGGTCATAATCTGCATGCAGTATAGGGTCGAAGCCGCCTCGGGCGATCCGCAGGTCAGCCTTAGCCTGTTCGGATAATAAATCCGCTTGTTTAGCCAAAGGGTGGTATTTTTTGATGATGCTCAGATACATTTCCGGACTGAGTATCTTTGTGCTGTCCGTTTGTCCTTTCAATGCGAAAGGCAGAAAAAGCCAGCAGCACAGCAGCAGCCGGAATGCATCCTGGGTGGTTGGCTGTAAAAACTTTTTCATGTTACGGGGCAATTTTATCGGATGTTTTTTCTGTAGATTTTCCCGTATAATAATCAGGCGGGAAGCCATTTAGTTTTCGCCATAATTCATACCACAACGGCACGTTGTTGAGCAGGGCTATACCTTTTACGCCACCGCCCATGCGGAGTGCCTTGGGCCACGGAGTGTCCGCTTTATCTTCTTTCACCAGTATCCTGAATTTCCCGTTTTCACTGATGAAATTATCAATGGAAATGACTTTCGCGCCGAAGGTGCCGTATCCGATCTGCGGCCATCCGGAAAAGAAGATGGCTGGCCATCCGTCAAACTGAAGCCGCACTTCTTGTCCGTTGCGCAGCAAGGGAAGGTCGGTAGCGGAAACATAGAGTTCGGCGGCATATTCCATTTCTGTAGGTGTGATGCGTACCACTAGTTCTCCTTCTTTCAGCGTTTCACTGACGCCGGCTTTGATGGTCTTGGTAATTTGTCCGTCCTGAGGCGCCAGAATATAGTAGAATCCGTTGCGTATGACGTAGTTATTGTATTGGTTTTCCAGTTTGGCAATTTCCGCGCTGCCATTGCTGATTTGGGAAAAAGACTGAAACTTGTCTGAGTTGGATTTCGCTATTTTTTCATCGTAGTCGCGTTCAATGGCATTCAGCTCGATTTGTGCATTGATGAGTTCCTGTTTGGTATTGATGTATTTATTCTCAGCAATTGTTCTTTTTGCTACCGCATTCTGATATTGCTGGTTGCGCTGCTCCAGTTCCGTAAGGGAGCGCAGTCCTTCCTTGTATAATTCCAGCTGACGTTGATACTGTTCTTTTGCAATCAGAAATTCGTTGTTGGCGGCTATAAATGCCATACTGTCGGATACGATATTTAATCGGATCTGCTGAATTTTATTGCTGGTTTGTTCTATTTTCAATCGCTTGCTTTGTTCCAGCGCATTCACTTGCTGATCCAATGCACCTATTTTGCTTTCGTAGAAATCATTGCTCGCTTCTTTGGCGGAAATCTGTTCCTTGGTGCGCGATATCAGATTAGGGTCCAGGTATTCGGATTTAATCTCCTTTATACGGATAATGGTGTCACCCTTTTTTACCAAATCGCCTTCTTTAACATACCATTTTTCAATGCTGCCTGCAATCATACTATTCAGTTCCTGCGGACGCTGTTCGGGTCTGAGGGAAGTGACAATACCCTTTGAGGAAATATTCTGTGTCCATGGCAAAAACAACAATAGCAAAAAAGTCATCATGCAGATGAACATAATTTTGATTCGTCTGAAATCTTTATTTCTGTCGGTTTCCACAGAGTAGGAAGACAGTTTTTTACTGTTGATATTCTCTATTTCTTCAAAAAGCCACATAGTTGAGTATGGTTTTATTTAATGTCTGCCAAATCATCGCATAATTGCTGATATTCCGTAGTTTTTGAAATTTCATCAAAAGATCCGTCGGCCAGAATTCGGCCTTCATGCATGAAAATAATCCTGTCGCAAAGTCTCATAATATCCTCGTTGGAGGTTTTTATCATCAGGGTGTAAGTGGTTTTTTCGTTAAACAGATAATTCAGTAGTAATTTTTTATCCTTTTTGTTCAGCAGATAGGTAAAGTCATCGAGCAGCAGCAAATTAGGGCGTTTCAATAAAGCTCTGCCCAACAGGATTTTTGCTCTCGTACTTTCCGCCAGTTTAATGCCTTGAGTAGATAAATGCTGATAGATGCCATCTTTGTGTTTCAGGATAAATTCCTTCAAACCGATTTCGCCGGCCAATTGCATAATCTCATCCGGCGGGCAGTTCAAAGAGCCTACCTGCAAATTGTCAATCAGCGAGCCTTCGAATATTTCTGACTCAGAAAAATAGGCACCAATTCTTCTGCGCAATTCATACACATCATAACTGAAGAACGGAATATTGTTTACCATGATGGATCCGTCATACTGCGTGTAGGCGCCTGTCAGCAGTTGCAGAATGGAAGATTTTCCAGCACCGCGCGAACCGATGATGGCAATCTTTTCACCTTGTTTGACGGACAGATTGATGTTGTTCAGGATCTGTTTGCTTTTTTCGGTATATCGGAATGAAACGTTGTGGAGGCTGATGTCCATACGGGAAATCGGTTCGGTATAGGTAGGATGGAATTCCTCTATTGGATTATCCAGCACTTTACTTGTTTTTTCGAGCGCTGTCAGGAAGTCGTACAGTCCCTCCATGCTCGTGATGATTTTTTCCACCGATGACAACGTCATGATTATTACGATTTCTGTCGCGATAAATTGTCCGATATTTATTTTATTGGAAAAAAACAACCAGCATCCGATAATCAGCAGAATCAACGTGACAGCTGTCTTGAAGAAAATGAATAACCAGAATTGTGTTTCGAGTACGCGGAAATGTTTCTTGCGCACCTGAATATAGCCCATCAGCTGCTCGTTGGTCCGATGAATGGCGAAATCCGTTTTTCCTCTGAGTTTGAAAGTCTTGATGTTGCGCGCCACTTCTTCCATCCAGAAACCCACTTTGTATTTATAGTCGGATTCTTCCATGGATGTTTGTATGCCCTGTGGTATGGTGTATTTTAATACGAGATAGAGTACGAACATCAGTAGAATTCCGAAGAAAATAAACACCGGATGGTAGAGGGAAAGCAGGGTGAGTCCGAACAGAATCTGTATGGTGGCTACCGGCACTTCCAGCAATAGTTTGGCAATTCCTTTCTGAATGGAAGCGGTATCAAAAAATCGATTCACCAGTTCCGGCAGGTGATAGTC
>JADLAH010000229.1 GCA_020848315.1 Chitinophagales bacterium
ACTTGAACTGGAAAATCCTTCCGGAAGTCCGGCAACGTTGTAAGTCAGAAGACTTAAGGTCCCTTCTTTCGGGAGCGAATTGTTTTCATCGGTGCAGCCTGCAAAGGCAAACAGTGTGGCAAAAATGAGTAGCGTGTGTTTCATCTGATTAAGATAATCTTTTTGATAAAACGCTCCAAGTTTATGTTGGAAAATGTTACTTTGCAAAAAAACTCGGATGATAAAGCATATTGTTTCCTGGCAACTGAAAGAAGAAAATAAAGCGGAGAACCTGCAACATATCCAAAAAATACTAGAGGCATTGCCTGCGCAGATTGCGGAAATAAAAATGCTGGAAGTAGGTGTCAATGCGCCCGGAACGCCGGCAAATAACTGGGATGTCGTATTGTATTCCGAGTTTGATTCTCTACAGGCATTGGAGATATATCAGGTGCACCCCGCGCATCAGGAAGTCGTGCAATTCATCAAGTCGGTGGTGACGGCTCGTTCCTGCGTAGACTATGAAGTGTGATTAGTTCTTAATCAGTAATAAACGCAGTTTTTCGCTGCCGCAGTTGGTCTGCATATACCCATCCATATACAGGATTTTCTTGTAGTTGCTCCGGTAAATATTAAAGGTGCCGCCACCTGTGCACCAATTCAGTCCTTTGGGTAGTAAATCGCGGTAAATGAAATCGCCCTGCTGAATGGAAATGGTATAGTTGGAATAATCCAATTGTCCGGAAACCTTGTATTTCGCTTTGTAGATATCCGTCTGGTAACGATAGCGTACAATCATCTCTCCCCAAATCTGGCCTTTGTCGTTGTCGTCGATGATATACAGGGTGACAGGCAGTCCGTCTTTATTGTCTACATCCAGACTTTTCGACATCAGGTAGCCTTTCCAGTTGCCGCGTATCATGGGATTTCCTGCGAAACTTGCACAGGCCCACAATACGAGCAAAATGGTATGTAGATGTTTTAAAGACATGATTATGCGAGTGCTTTGCGCAACAGATTATTCATGTCAATTTTCGCGCCAACAATCTGTTCGATTTCATTGATATGAATTCTGCTTTGCTCCATAGTGTCGCGCTCTCGGATGGTTACCGTATTGTCTTCCAGTGTCTGGTGGTCGACCGTAATGCAATAAGGCGTTCCAATGGCATCCATGCGTCGGTAGCGTTTTCCGATAGAATCTTTTTCTTCGTAGAAAGTGCGACCGATGAAACGCAGTTTGTCTGCAATTTCGCGTGCTTTTTCCGGAAGTCCGTCTTTTTTTACCAATGGCAGGATGGCCACTTTGATAGGTGCCAGCGGCGCCGGGATTCTCAAAACGGTACGTGTCTCGCCGTTTTCCAGCGCTTCTTCCTGTAGGCCTTCGCTCATTACGCGGAGGAACATGCGATCCAGTCCAATGGAAGTTTCAATCACATACGGTACGTAATTTTGGTTCAACTCCGCATCAAAGTATTGCAGTTTCTTGCCGGAATATTTCTGGTGTTCGGATAAGTCGAAGTCGGTGCGGGAATGGATACCTTCCAGTTCCTTGAAACCAATCGGGAATCTGAATTGTATATCTTCCGCGGCATCCGCGTAGTGTGCGAGCTTTTCGTGTACGTGGAAACGAAGTTTTTCTTGTGCAGTACCCAACGCCAGGTGCCATTTCAGGCGTGTTTCTTTCCATTTGTCAAACCATTCTTTCTGTGTGCCGGGGCGCACAAAAAATTGCATTTCCATCTGTTCAAATTCACGCATACGGAAAATAAACTGACGGGCAACAATTTCATTTCTGAAGGCTTTTCCGATTTGTGCAATACCAAACGGAATTTTCATACGCGCCGATTTCTGCACATTCAGGAAGTTGACAAAAATACCCTGTGCCGTTTCCGGACGCAGGTAAATGGTATTCGACTCATCCGCAACGGAACCAAGTTGTGTATTGAACATCAGGTTGAACTGACGCACGTCTGTCCAGTTTTTGGTACCCGATACCTCACACACAATATCATATTCCTCAATGAGTTCTTTGTAGCGTTTAAAGTCAGCCGCTTCCGCCGCTTTTTTATATTCTGCTTCGAGTGTCAGCCCTTTCGCATAGTCGCGGGAGGCCTTTGCTTTTTCGTCCTCGCCGGCACCAAGCAGGTTTTTCTTCGCCAGTTCTTTCTCGCCTTTTTCTTTCAGCTTGTCGATTTTCTCTTCGAGCAGTACATCCGCGCGATAACGCTTCTTGGAATCTTTATTGTCAATCAGCGGATCGGAAAAGGAATCCACGTGACCGGATGCTTTCCAGGTGGTCGGATGCATGAAGATGGCGGCGTCAATGCCCACGATATTTTCGTGCATCTGCACCATGCTTTTCCACCAGTATTCTTTGATGTGGTTTTTCAGTTCTGCACCAAACGGACCGTAGTCGTACACGGCGCCTAAATTGTCGTAAATTTCACTGGAAGGGAAGATGAATCCGTATTCCTTGCAATGTGATACAATTTTCTGTAAATCGATTTCTGCCATAATCGGCAAAGATAATTAATAGATGCAAGTGCCGGCTACAAAATGCTGTTTTTTTTGATTTCAGCATCCTGAGAATGCCTCAAAATACCATGAAATACGTATGATTTTGTAGTATAATACTCCTATTTTTAGCAATATATTAAGCGTCCGGGATATGAAAAAGATAATAACCACCATTTTTTGTGTGATGACAACCGCCCTGAGCATCATGGCTCAGCAGAATTTTCAGACTAGCACCCGCCATAAAGACGGACTAGTGACCGTGTATATTACCTATATGGGTAATGCTAAACAAAACTATGCGACACAATATCGCTATGGTTTGTACAATGAGCAGACAAAGAAAATGGTATTGCCCATGCAATATCAGCGACTGCTATATGCCGAAGAAAACAACCTGTATATAGTGCAGGATACGACCTTTAAATATGGCCTGTATTCCACCAAATCGGGCAACTTCGTGGTGTCACCGGAATACAATGATATCAAGCCTTTTTCCGAAAGTGTGGCAGTGGTGATGAGATATGAAGGCGGATATTCGAAGTACGGCGCAATAGATATCACGGGAAAGTTGTTGATTCCGATGCAATACAGCTATCTGTCGCAGATGAGCGAGGGGCTGCTGTGTTTTAAAAAAGAAAAAGGGTATGGTTTTATTGATAAAAAAAATCAGGAAGTTATACCGCCAATGTATCGAACCGGTGCCGTTTTCAAAGGTGGACTTGCCTGTGTGTCGCCGCTGGATTCCACTTACTATGGCTATATCAATAAAAAGAATGAATGGGTGGTGAAACCCAAATATCTGCGCGGTGCCGATTTTAAAGGGAAATACACGGTGGTATTTAAAACCAGAGATTATTCCCTGAATTCGGATATGGGCGGTGTGATTGATGTTACAGGCAAGGAACTGGTTCCCTGCGAGTATGACAATATTATTATTTACGATGA
>JADLAH010000230.1 GCA_020848315.1 Chitinophagales bacterium
GCAGGAATTTGTGCAAAATATTCAGGAAGAAAAGAAGAAATATTCCTGGAAAGTGATGGCGGAGAAAGTGAAACAGCTGGCGGCCAACGCGCTGTAAGTGCACTGGCGGTTATTTTTAATCTGTCAATTTATAAATCATACGGCATAAATCGTAAATTCGCTTCATGATCATTCGTTCAAAAGCACCTTTGCGCATCGGCCTGGCCGGTGGTGGCACCGATGTTTCTCCGTATTCTGATATCTATGGTGGCGCTATATTAAATGCTACGCTGAGTTTGTATGCGTATGCGACCATCAAGCCACGTACAGACGGTAAAATCGTCATCAACGCCATCGACCGCAACGAGATAGTGGAAGTAAAAAGCGAGGAAATCCTGGATATAGACGGACAACTGAATCTCGCGAAAGGTGTGTACAACCGCATTGTTAAAGACTTTGTTAAAAAACCGCTGTCATTTGAAATCAGCACTTATGTGGATGCCCCTCCGGGCTCAGGACTCGGCTCCTCCTCCACGCTGGTGGTAGCCATTCTCGGCGCTTTTGTGGAATGGCTCAAACTGCCTTTGGGCGAATATGACATCGCGCATCTCGCCTACTGCATCGAGCGCGAAGACCTGAATATGGCGGGTGGCAAACAGGATCAGTATGCGGCCACCTTCGGTGGCGTGAATTACATGGAGTTTTATGCGAATGACAAAGTAATCGTCAATCCGCTTCGCATCAAATCAAAATTCCTGCACGAACTGGAACATAATCTCGTATTATTTTACACACAGACATCGCGACTTTCTTCGGAAATCATCCAGCAGCAAGCCGACAATGTACACGCCAAAAAAGCATCTTCCATTGAGGCAATGCATCAGCTGAAGGAACAGAGTATTTTAATGAAAGAAGCCATTCTGAAAGGCGAAGTAGATCATATCGGCAAAATCCTGCACGACGGCTGGATGCACAAAAAACAAATGGCCGAAGGTATTTCCAACGCGTCGATTGATGCTATCTATGATGCTGCATTGCAGGCCGGCGCGACAGGCGGCAAAATTTCCGGTGCCGGTGGCGGCGGTTTTATGATTTTTTACGCCCCATACATTCACAAATACGCCCTGATTCAACGATTGGGCGAAATGGGTGGCAGTGTGATGAAATACAGTCTGACCAATGAAGGACTGACCACCTGGACCGTATAAAAAAACGGCCACCTTCCAAAGAAGCATGGCCGTTTAAATTATCGCCATATCCGGCTTACATCGGCTTGGCATTCACAGATACATAATCGCGGACAAGCGCCGTTTCTTCTTCTGTCAGCTTCGCTTTCGGAGCCATTCTGTCTATCCATTTATTCCATTGTGTCATGTTGCCGGTCTGTGGTTCATACAACTTGTGGCATCTGCCGCATTTGGCATCATAGATGGTTTTGCCGGCGAGATAACGTTCGTGGTTGACGGTAGCGCTTTCTGTTTTTATGGTAGGTTCGGAAGTCGATACGGTGGTGGCTGTTTTCTGGGAACAGGCATAAGCTGCCAGAACAGCGATAGAAAATACGGCTAATTGCTTTTTCATAAATGTTGGGTTATTTTAAGGATGCCGGACATCCGTAAGAAATATTCTGACCAAACTCCTTAGTGTTTACCACAATGCGGTCAAATTCTTTCACCGCTTTCGGCACCGCCACGATGATACCTTTGGTCGTTTTGGTTTGTCCCGGCTTATACGATTGATTAAAAAATTCGTTGGCTGATTTATAAGTAGCACTCATCCGCTCGTTCTGTATCGGTTCTGTCTTGAGGAACACGGAACCAAATGACAACGGATACTGAGAAGTATATGCTTTGTAGCCATTTTCTTTGCTGTATAATTTCAGGGAAACAAACAGCGCCTCTGAGTTTTCTATTTTCACTTCATAATCATTCAGATTCGTCGCGGTCATTTCCACTTCTGCCAGTTCATACGCAAATCGCTGGCTGGCTTCATCCGGAATCACCACACCGACACCTCTTGGAATGGAAAATCGATGCAACTTGACGAATGTAACTTTCATGCCATTCGACAATATCACTTCATTGGTGGTAGACTGATAACTGTATTTCGGTGCATCCTGTTCCAATTTGGAGTAGGCCACCGAATCGGTGGCACGCTGCTGTTCTTTCGTCGGCGGTGGCGCCGGCACAGTTTTAGGGTCGCCCGCAAAGAGTGCGCCTGCTGCAAAGACCGTCGCGGTTGCGGTAATCAGTGAAAATAGGGTGTTTCTCATGACTTAATTTTATTTACGGCTAAAAAGAAAATGAAAATATCATTTTTCGGTCAAAGCAAACGTTAAAAAATCAGAATGGCAAATCGTCTTCGATAGTCGGAGCCGGTGCATCTGAGGCGTTGTGTGCTGGTGGTGCTTCATTGTAGGATGGCGCCTGCGCAGGTCGGTTGCCACCGCCGTTAGCCCGGTTTACTCTCCACGCTTTCACATCTGTGTACCATCTGCCGTTGTATTCGCGGCTTTCAATATCCACTTCCAGAGAAATATCACTGCCTTCCTGAAAGGTATTATTCGTTACCAAATCACCCCAAACACTCACCAATACCTTCTTAGGATATTTACCACTGTCCATTTCCAATACCAATTCCTGTTTCTGCCATTTGCCATTGCGGCCCTCTCCTGTTACCAAGGGTAATACTTTAAAAATTTTTCCACTTACTTCCATGTATAATTATTTTACCCAAAGATACAATAAATAAAATTCTGACAAATAATGCCGTGCTGCTTTCTTATATTTTGCACCGGAACGTTGGCGCGCAATTTGATGTTATCTTGTAAAAACAGTATATTTAACTATGGATACCACACTTGTACAATCTGTCACCCGCGATGCGCTGCACCTGGTGACCGACAACAAAATCTTAATCAGTCTGCTCATGGGACTCGGCCTGAGTGCCTCTTCCGGCTTTCGCGTGTTCGTGCCGTTGCTGGTAGCCAGTATTGCCACGAAGATGGGCATCCTGCAGCTGGGTGATGGATTCCAGTGGATGGGTTCCACCCCCGCCATCATCGCATTCGCGGCGGCTACCCTCTTCGAAATCGGCGGATATTATATTCCCTTTGTCGATAATGTGCTCGATACCATCACGACACCGGCCTCTGTGATTGCGGGCACCTTGCTGACCGCTTCCGCTATATTGCCGGACATAGATCCTATGCTGAAATGGGGACTGGGCATCGTGGTCGGCGGCGGCAGCGCCGGTGTGATACAGGCTGGCACCGCCCTGACAAGAGCCACTTCGACCGCTACGACCGCGGGCACGGCCAACCCGATTGTCGCGACCGTGGAACATATTTTTTCCATTGTGGGCAGCATCCTGAGTCTGGTGATACCATTCATCATCGC
>JADLAH010000231.1 GCA_020848315.1 Chitinophagales bacterium
CATCGACAAAATACACACCTTCCTGCGCATAGGTGATTTCCGTTACCCATTCCAGCGGAATGCCCATTACAGGTTTTACGGTGTATGTTATAATCATGCCCGGATAAATTTTAGGAGCCAGGTCAGGCGTCGTCACCCTGAAATCCATATAATCCGGTGTGATGGTCTTGAGATTCATCGGAGAAGAAAAGAAATCCCACGCTTTCGCAAGGGAAATAGGCAGTTTCTGTGTGCTGTTCAGCGTATAGATGCTCATGTTATGTTGTTTCAGGAATAAAACAAAATTTCTGTTAAATGGTTGTATAGGTACAACGAACTCATACAAAATAACATCTTTATCGTATCTTTATTCTATGAATTACATTGGTCGAAGTCTCTTTCTGTTGCTGTTTTCCGCGTTGCTCTTTACTTCGTGTAAGGAAGAAGTGGAAACGCTGATTCCGGATATGGGATACAATTATTTTCCGGACGATTCCGGTTCCTATATCATCTATAAGGTGGATTCTTCCGTGTATGATGATTTTACGGAAACGAAACGCACGTCCAGTATCTTTCTGAAAGAAGTTTTGACGGAGCAATATCCCGATAACCTCGGCAGACCGGCCAGAACGATTGCCTGCTACTACGCGCCAGCGATTGATGGTCCGTGGCTGAAAGATCCAAACAATCAGTATTATCAGGTGAAGACGAACAAAGTGGCAGAACGCTGGGAAAACAACCTGCGCTATGTAAAACTCGTTTTTCCGAATAATGTCAGTGACAACTGGCTGGGCAATAAATACATCATTTCGCCACCGCCATACATTATTGATACGTCCAACTATCGTGTACAGGATTGGAAATATACGATTACCAGCAAGGATCAGCCCTTCAATAACGGCGTGTTTGCCTTTGATTCCACACTGCAGGTGATGCACATTGCAGATTCCTCTGTCATCAACAAAACACTCTCCTTCGAAACATATGCCCGCAACATAGGACTCGTTTACCGCGAGTTCTGGGTGGTTGCCTCTCAGTCTAACTTTGATCAGCCGTGGCCGATTCGTGCGGAGAAAGGATTTATTGTTCGTCAGTACGCGGTGGGATATGGCAAAGAAGAGTAATTGGATAATCTGTTTTTTGTTTGTATGTCCATTGCTTTTGCAAGCCGGTGGCAATGCTTCGCATATTCTCTATTTCAAGGATAAGCCGACGGAATTGATATGTTCCGCAAATACTGACAGCAGAGATATTCCGGTGAATGCCGCCTATATCGCGGCGCTCCGCCAACAGGGAATTGATGTTATTTCCGTATCCAGATGGCTGAATGCCGCTTTGGTGAAAGCCGTACCGCAGGCTATTGCACAGGTCGGCAACATGCCTTTTGTCGAATCCGTGCAGCATATTCCGGTACGACAGCAATCAGCTATTGTAAATATTCAGTCCTTGCAAACCTGCACAGAAATCCAGGATTTTGAGGATAATTACGTTTCCTCTTTCGCGCAATTTCATTTACTGAATGGGGAATACCTCCATGAAATGGGCTATCGCGGCGAGGAGATGAAGATAGCGGTGTGTGATAATGGTTTCTATAATGCCAATAACAATACTGCATTTGCGGAGGTTTTTTCGGACAACCGCGTAAAGGATACCTATGATTTTGTGAATAGTGAAACAGCGGTATACAATGAAATTTCCGGTGCACACGGGTCCAACTGTCTGTCGCTGATAGCGGGAAAAAAGGAAAATGAATTCATCGGCACGGCTACCAAAGCGGATTATTATCTGTATCACACGGAAAACAACACGTCGGAAACATTGCAGGAAGAGTTCAATCTGGCGCTCGCACTGGAAAGATGCCATGAACAGGGCGTACAAGTGGTGTCGGTTTCATTGGGCTACTTTGAATTTGAAAATGCCGCGGAAAACTTCGACACTACGGAGATGAAGAAGAACAATACACCCGGTGCGAAGGCTGTGAATATTGCCGCTTCCAAAGGAATACTGGTATGTGTAGCCGCCGGCAATGAAGGTGCTAGCAGTTGGAAATATATCACATCGCCGGGCAACGCCGACAGTGCCTTCACCATCGCGGCTGTGAATAGCAGCGGCACACCGGCCAATTTCACCGGATATGCACTCAGCAGTGATACACGTATCAAGCCGAATGTGGCCGCGATGGGCGTCGGTACAGCTATCCTGAACACCAATGGTACAGTCTCCAATGGCAATGGAACTTCTTATGCCTGTCCTTCCATCGCCGGATTGTCGGCTTGTTTGTGGCAGGCATTTCCAGACAAAACTAACTGGGAGATTAAAACGGCCATTGAGCAGAGCGCTTCGCAATATCTGAATCCCGACAAACGAATCGGATACGGAATACCGGATTTTAAAAAAGCCTATCAGTTGTTGGCCAATCCGACCTTTGTTTCTGCGCCTTCATTGGAAAATGAAATTCGTTTTTATCCGGTGCCGGTACAGCATACTTTGTATATGCAGTCTGATGACAATATCCGCGTGGAATCGCTGCAGCTGTTTAATGCCGTGGGACAAACCGTGATGGAGGTGCGCAGACCTTCACAGCAGGATTGGGATGTCAGCCACCTGAGCAAGGGAATGTATCTTGTACAGGTAACTACGGACAAAGGGATATTATTAAAAAAGTTAATAAAGGATTAATCCTGCAATATCCTTATCACCAATGTAAGTGCCTATATTTATTCTGCTTATGTCTATGAAATCCCGTTTACTGTTTGCATGGTTATTGTTGGTCAGTTTGCAGCATATTGCACACGCACAGGATAAGAAGGCTTCCTATACCATCAGCGGTTATCTCAAAGATGCCAGAAACGGAGAGGAGTTAATCGGTGCGAATGTCTACGTGCAGGGCAATAATGAACTGGGTACCACTACCAATATCTATGGTTTTTATTCGTTGTCATTGCCCGCAGGCAGCTATCAGATTGCGTTTTCCTATCTGGGATTCAATACCATTATCAAACAGGTAGAACTGGATCAGGATGTGCGGGTGAATATGGAATTATCCGACGACAATAAAATCCTGGATGAAGTGGTGATTACCGACGAACGAAAGGATGATAATGTAAAAAGTACATTACTCGGAAAAGAAGAACTCAGCACAGATCGCATCAAATCCATTCCGGCCTTCATGGGCGAAGTGGATATCATGAAAGCCATTCAGTTGCTGCCGGGTGTACAGGCTGCCGGAGAAGGCAATTCCGGCATTTATGTGCGCGGCGGCGGGCCGGATCAGAATCTCATTCTGCTTGATGATGCCATCGTGTACAACGCCGGACACTTGTTCGGTTTCTTTTCCGTTTTCAATGCGGATGCGGTGAAGAATACTACCCTATACAAAGGCACCATTCCTTCCAGTTTTGGCGGTCGTCTTTCCTCGGTTATCGATATCCAGATGAAAGAAGGCAATACCAAGAAGTTTGAAATGGAAGGTGGTATCGGAATCATCTCTTCAAGACTGACATTGCAGGGGCCTTTTAAAAAACCAAAATCTGATAAGACCGCCAAAGGTTCCTTCCTGATTTCTGGCCGCAGAACCTATGCGTTCGACATTGCACAGCCTTTTATTAAGAATACCGATTTCGCAGGTACCAATTATTTCTTTTACGACCTGAATGTAAAGGCTAATTATCGCTTTTCCGATAAAGATCGTTTGTATATCAGCGGGTATTTTGGTCGTGATGTCTTCGTTTATAATTCCCAGAAAAATCAGACGCGTGTGAAAATTCCATGGGGCAATGCCACCGGAACCATCCGCTATAACCATTTGTTCAGCGACAAACTCTTTATGAATATGTCGTTTATCTTCAATGATTATAATTTCAGCTTCACCGGAGAGCAGGAGGATTTTGCTTTCAGAGCCAATTCCGGTGTACGTGATTACAGCGCCAAAATGGACCTGGATTATTACCTGAATACGAAGCATAAACTGAAATTCGGGATGGTGTATACCCACCACCGCATGACGCCAACACAGGCCAGTGCCAAAAGTGCCGATACCGATTTCGAATCCGACATCCGCAAGAGGTATTCCAATGAGTTTGCATGGTACGTTGATCATGAATATGATGTAAATGAAAAGCTCAAGTTCAACTTCGGATTCAGACTGAGTTTATTTCAGCACATCGGACCATATACCAATATCTCGGGTAATACGCTGGCAGGATTTGATACCACTTACTACAAAAGAGGCAAACCAATCAAATCTTATGTAGGACCGGAGCCGCGCTTCAGTATGCGATATGCATTCGGCAAAGATAATTCCATCAAAGTGGGCGCAGGACTTAACTATCAGTACATCCACCTGGTGTCGAGTTCGAACAGTACACTGCCAACGGATGTCTGGGTGCAGAGTTCCGCTATCGTGAAGCCGCAACGCGCCCTGCAATATTCCATCGGATATTTCAGAAATTTTAAAGACAATATGTTTGAGGCCTCCGTGGAAGTGTATTTCAAACACCTGTGGAATCAGATAGAATACAGTGAAAGCTATGTGAATGAAATCAATACCGAACAGGAACTCGGATATGTATTCGGCAAAGGCAAGGCGTATGGCGCGGAATTTTTTCTGAAAAAACGCACCGGCAAACTGAACGGATGGATCGGTTATACGCTGTCGCGCAGTGACCGCAAATTCCCGGATCTGAACAATGGAAAAGTGTTTCCGGCCAAGTACGACCGCACCCACGATTTGTCCATCAATGTCGCATACGACATCAACAAGGAATGGACTATCGGCGCCACGTGGGTATATGCAACAGGAAATGCCTTTACATTACCCAACGAGTTGTATTTTATTGAATTCGGTTTCGCTACAGGCTATGGTGGCCGCAACACCTACCGTTTGCCATCCTATCACCGACTGGATTTCTCGCTGAACTATACACCTGTACCTAAACGCCGACCTGACAGACGCTGGAGATCGAGCTACAATATCTCAATATACAACGTGTATAACCGCAAAAACACCTACTTTATCTATTACAAAGCAGAAGGAAGTCTCGTCAGTGGCAACCTGAAGTTTACACCTATCAATGTATCCCTGTTTCCGGTAATACCTTCTTTCACCTGGAATTTTAAATTTTAAAAACATGAAGAAGACACTCATACAATATGGCAGCCTGCTCGCATTTTGCGTAGCTGCCATCGTATTATACACTTCGTGTGAGAAGGAAATCGATATCAATATCGATGCTCCGAAAAATGCACTGGTAGTGGAAGGTCACATAGAAAATGGCTTGCCACCTTATGTATTGCTGACGAAAAACTCCGCTTTCTTCGGAAACATAGACATCAACGATATCGCTTCTTATTTTGTGAGCGGCGCAAAAATTACCGTAACAACGGACAATGACTCCGTGCAACTGCAGGAATACAGTTCTGCCTTCCTCGAATTGCTGCCGGATTCTGTGGTATTGGCACTGGCTGATCAGTTTGGACTCGATATTCAAAGTGTGGATGACTTTCCACCTATCATCATATACACAGTTCCTTTTGATGAAACGGATTTCGTAGGAGTGATTGGAAAAAGCTATGACCTGCGCATAGAGATTGATGACAAAATAATTACATCCACTACAACTTTGCCGGAGCCTGTATTCTTTGATTCTCTCTGGATCAAACCACCGGCAAATCCCGCATTGGCAGATTCTTTCTTTCAGTTTCGCGGACAGTTGAAAGATCCGATTGCACCGGGCAATTATTACCGCTATTTCACACAGGCAGACGGAGGCCCTTGGTTGCTCAGTGGACAAACGGTGTTTGATGATGGCTTTTTCAACGGAAAAGATTTCCAGATTTTTATTCCGAAAGGTCGGCCTATTGGTTCCTTTGGTGGCGATATAGATTTTGAAACAGACGGACTTTGGACGACACAGGATACGATTTGCACCGTAAAATTGAGCATGATTGACAAAGCGCACTACGAATTCTGGCGTACGCTGGAAGCCAATCGCAGCAGTCAGGGAAATCCTTTTGGTTCTGTAGTGTATGTGAAATCCAATGTGAAAGGAGCGCTCGGTATCTGGGGCGGCTACAGCAGTATTACCGGCAGTTACAACCGCTTTCCATAAGTTGATTACAAATCGATGGTGCCCCGCAGATGGCCCATTTGTCGCACTATCCAGTTTTTGCGTTTATTGATATATCCGGATGGCTTGCCTGCATTCCATTTTCTTGGATTGGGTAGAACAGCAGCAATCAAAGCGGCTTCCGATGCCTTTAGTCTGGAAGCATCTTTTTTGAAAAATGTCTGAGAGGCGGCCTGTGCACCATAAATGCCATCGCCCATTTCAATGACATTGAGATACACTTCCATGATGCGCTTTTTACTCCAGAAAATTTCAATTAAAAAAGTGAAATACACCTCGAGTGCTTTGCGGATATAACTGCGCTGCGGAAACAGGAATACATTTTTGGCACATTGCTGACTGATGGTACTGCCACCTTTGATGGGCTTTCCGCGTTGTTTCAGGCGCTCGTTTTGCTTCATCACCTTTTTAATAGCTTCCACATCAAAGCCGAAATGTTCCGGGAATTTCTGGTCTTCCGCGGCAATCACGGCCAGTGGCAATTCCTTCGACATATCGTCAATAGAAACCCATTCTTTTTTAAGTCTGGGTGCTTCGCCGTTGCCCACCTGTTCAAAGCAACGAATTATCATCAGCGGCGTAACCGGCACAGGAATGAATCGAAAAAGGATTGTAGAAACAATACTTGCGATAAAAAAGAACAGAACCAGCTTTTTTATCCATTTCCAGACTGTGCCAAATGTTATTTTCATAGGGTGGTGTGTGTACCAAAGTTATGAAATGCACTGCATATGCCCAAATCATGTTCTCCGTAGTCAGGAAGCGTTTGTCTGTTGTTCCATCAGAAATCATCTTATGTTAATCCGTCTTGAGAAAAGATGGTGTAAATTACAACAATAAAAAAACGATAAGCATGACGACTGCTGCGCAATCTTTACAACAAATGCCATATCCACCCACCCTGAATATTCTGTTGGGAAATCTGTTGCAAATGAGAAAAGAACGGATACAATTCTTCCTGCAGCGTAAAAAAGATATAGGAGATATTTACCAGATTAAAATTCCGGGACGCAAACTCGTTGTGCTGACCGATCCGGAATGGATAAAATATGTATTGGTAGACAACAATAAAAATTACACCAAAAGTTTTGCCTACGATTCGATTCGCTTGTTTTTGGGCAATGGCCTGCTGACCAGCGAAGGAGAATTCTGGAAAAGGCAGCGCAGGCTTGCGCAACCGGCATTCCACAAAGAAAAACTGCAGCTGATGTTCCACAATATGGTGGAACAAACTTCGCATTCCATTGATAGATTATCCGCCTATGCGGACAGCAATCAGCCGGTGAATCTGTCAAAGGAATTGTATAAACTCACCTTGGATATCGTCAATAGCACGCTGTTCTATAATGAAGTAAATACCACGACGGATACGATTTACAAACTGGTTTCCGAAGGCAGTGAATTCATCACACAGCGCATCGACAATCCGTTTCATCTGCCGGCCTGGATACCGACCCCGCGCAATGTACAGGAACAGAAAGTGCTGCATTCTATGGATGATGTGTTTTTCAGTATCATCGACCGCAGAAGAAAACAACAGGAAGAACATCATGATTTATTGTCGATGTTGATGGAAGCTGTGGATGAGGAAACAGGAGAGGGCATGGATAAAAGGCAACTACGGGATGAAATCCTGACCATTTTTGTGGCGGGACACGAAACTACACAGATTGCATTGGGCTGGACTTTTTATCTGTTGACACAACATCCCGATAAGTTGGCGATACTGCAGCAGGAAATAGAGGAGCAACTTAAAGGAGAGCTTCCGACACCGGTCA
>JADLAH010000232.1 GCA_020848315.1 Chitinophagales bacterium
AAAGTAACTTTGCCTTTCAAATAAAAATCAAACTTGCTCGTAAACTGATTCACCTGATAAGATTGCTCAAAAGCCTGTAAGCAAGTTACAGCATAAAATACAATGGTTTGACTGTCTGCTAAAGACGCACTGCCAAATAGTTTTTCCAGTTTAGGATAATAGGAAGCATGTTTTATTTTAGTAGAAGCAATTCCGAAATTCGGGATGTTCATCTCATGCGGATTCATCAGAGGAAATAAAGCCTGTTGATTTAAGAATTCCGCCTTTCCATCCCAGAAAAAGCCACCTACTGTTTCCCAAATACCACGCACTACTTCCGCTCTTCTGTTAGGTGCAAAAGTCATGTAGCTGATAGCATTGGCATTTCTGGTGCCGAATTGATGTGCCGAACCTTCCGAAAATGATGTATGTCTGGGATCTGAAAAACCGGACATCGGAGAATGGCAAGTTGCA
The DNA here is from genome assembly GCA_020848315.1 of Chitinophagales bacterium. Classification (GTDB taxonomy): domain Bacteria; phylum Bacteroidota; class Bacteroidia; order Chitinophagales; family JADIYW01; genus JADJSS01. The sequence goes on from JADLAH010000232.1 coordinate 454, forward strand.
CAACTTACTCCAACTGGTTCCGATAAATTAGTATCAAAGAAGATTAATTTGCCGATCAATGCCGAATCAGAAAGCCCATCATTATTATTGATAAATTCCTGCTCAGAGGAATAATAGAATGGTTGATTTTCGGAGTTGCTATCTCTTTTACAACTGATGATGAATAAGCTGAAAAATAATATGGTTACTGCAAACTTTTGCATAATATGAAATTGTACATTAAATATAGCAAAATAAATCCGGCAGGACTAATTTTTTCGTTGCATCAGCAGGCAGGCCGCACCTATCAGGCAAATATTTTCATCATTATCCTGACTGCACAATTCTATCGCTGATTTAAATAAAGATAGATTTCTCTTACGAGCATATTTACACAATTCACACTCTATCCGTATTATCTTTACAGGATTAATCTGCCGTTGTTCTTCCGTCAGTTGCATACACCATTCCAGATTTTGTATGATCTCCTTTGTCTCCATTATGGTATTAAAGTGAACCAACAAATCGAACCAACTGTTCTCTTTCTTTTTTAGATAATTTTGTCACTTTTATTTTCTGGTTTTCCGCTTCTCCACCATGCCACATAATGGCTTCCAGAATATTTCTGGCTCTTCCGTCATGCAGCAGATTCGAATGACCATTTACCAGAGGCGTTAATCCGATACCCCATAGCGGAGGAGTGCGCCATTCCGTTCCGCTTGCCAGGAAATCAGGACGATTATCAGCCAGTTCTGGGCCCATATCATGCAGTAATAAATCTGTGTAAGGATATATGGTCTGGTTGCTTACCGATGGTGTGGCTCCGGTGCCCGTTATGTATTTCTGCGTATGGCATTTATCGCAACCGATTTTAAAAAAGAGCTGTTTGCCACTTAATACATCATCGTTATTGAAATCTCTTCGCTTGGGCACCGCCAGTGTTTGGGTATAGAAAGCCAGATCAGACAGCTGTTGACTGTCCACTTCAGGTTCGTCATTCAGGCCGTCATATTGTGTTTGCCCGAAGGAATTTTCTGATGGAAAGATATGGGAGGTAACCCCGATATCCTGATTAAGGGCACCAGCCGCCTGCAGCAATAAGGTCGGATTTCCTGCTTTCCAGCCAAATCTTCCAACTTCTATCTTGTTAGAAACAGGATTCCATACTTTATTGGCTTTGCCGGAAATGCCGTCACCGTTAGCGTCGCTGATATCTTCATGCGCCAGTAAATCACGCTCATTAATTGCTTCTAATAAACCCAGCCCGATTACCTGCTGACCCAGTCGCGGAGAAACCAAAATGTTGGACGGTAGTGAGATGTAGGGATTCATAAGGGTGTAGCTTGGTTTTCGCAATGAGTAGTTTGTACCATCTTCAAAAGCAAAGCTTGTTTCTGTAAATGAAATCTGAACACTGGCTTCAGCTTGCTTTCCAACATTTGCCTTGTTTTGCAACTGTGTGCCGAAGCCCGGAGCATTTGCCGGACCGCCGTGGATATCGGTTCCCGGAACACTGATGCGGAACAACAATCCTTTCAAATCATCACCTGAAAACGGCTGCGGTGACTTTCCATTTTTAGGATGACAAACCACGCAGGAAATGTGATTGAAGATGGGGCCTAATCCCTGATTTCTGATGGCCGGGCTGGTAACAAAGTTTGCGGAAAAATGGGCATCGCCTGTATTGTGTTGCAGCAGCTCGGCAGTATTCAGATTCGAAGAAGGCTGTTCAAATGAGCCACTGAAAATGTTGTTATAGGTGGTTGCACCTCCCGGAAATTCCTCAGAGGCATCGTTTTTGATTTCTTCTTTCTTACAAGAGAAGATAAGAAGGACAGCAAAACTATACAGGATGTATTTTTTCATGGTTCTTTTTTCTATTTACAATCGATTCTACAAGTTACTTATCAATGTAAGCAACTCGGTTCTTAAGGTTGTTTCTAATGTTTCGACTTTCAGTTGCGCCGCTTCGATAGATGCTCTGTCTGCGGATAATGCGGTAGAAAAAGTAACATTCGCATTGCCGCCGATTGCCTGTATCGCTGCGATGGCTTCAGTAATCTGTGTTTTTATTTTAGTGTCCAATGCTGCGTTCTCAGCTGCCACGATAGCAGAAAGCCCTTTACCGTTTCCGGTGCTGCCATAGGTTCCCAGATACACATTTTGGATGCTGATTATATTATTGGTAAAATCCGTCTTGGTATTATTGCTGAATCTGCTCTCTTCTTCGCGGATACCGCCGCTCACACCACTTAAATCCAATCCATCCAGCGTGTTTTGTATTTTTGAACTAAACACTTCTCCGGCAATGCCGCGAACACCTTCCGCCAGTTCCACTAAAACCGCTTTCTCCGTCGGATAGATGGAACCTCTTGATTTTAGTTCATTTGCATAATTGCCACCCGAAGCGGCCCAGGCCTCTTTTAATTCGGCCGTTTTGCCTTTAAGGCTTTCCGCACAGGCCACCAGATAATCTAATTCTCTGGCTGAAAATGTACCTGCAGCCCTGTTGCCGTCAGAACCCCAAAGGATATATTCAATGGCATGAAACCCTTTTAATCCGGTTCCGGCATCTCCCGACAGTGCATCGATATAAGCTTTATTGATTACATCCGTGCCTGCCAGAATATCATCCACACCAATGCTGTCGAGCGGCCAGGTGTCCATATTCGGGTCTATTTCCAGTGTAGATACCGGCCCGAATAAGAAACCCTCACTGCTTTCCCACGGCGCGCGCGTGGCTGCCCAGGCATTGCGAGCTGCCGATAAGTTTGTTGCACTGGACGGGTCTGCTTTTAATGCATTAGCTGCGTCTACCAGCAGTTGTGCCTTGGCATCCAGGTCGGTGTATGTGGCAACAATGATATTGTCCGTAACATTATTGATAACAGGACTGTAAGAGGTGACTTCTTCTTTTTTACATCCTGCAAAGAGGAACATGGCTGCAAACGATAAAAAGCATAAATATTTTGTCATAGGTATTAATTTTATACAAATTTAGACTTAGTCTAAATAAAAACAAATACCTATTCTTAAGTGATTTGTTACCTAATTTTTAGTATGCCATTTAAAGGCAAGTGTTCCGAAAACGCCAATGCCATCGCTTGGAATGATGCCTGGACCCGGATAACTCTCTGCACGACGGGTGAAGTATTTATTATTGGAAAGATTGTTTACGGAACAGCTGAATTTAAACCATTTGTAGGTGTAGGAGGTGGTGACATCCATCACGTAGTATGCAGGAATTGAGCCGATGACTGCAGTTGATGCATACGTTGCATTAGTCGCATCCGTGAATTGTTTGGAGATATAGGAAATTTGCCAGTTGATGGCAAAAGTTTTATACTTGAAACCTACACCGCCACGGAAAATGAACTGAGGTGAAAATTCCACCTGTTTTTTCAGGATTTGTTTGTTAGGCGATTTTATATAAATGGCATTAGTGTACGTAAAATTTGAAAAGAGAGACGCTCCGAAATCACTGTTCTCATTGATGCATTTTACAATGTCCACTTCGGCAAAAGACTCCACTCCAAGGCTGCGCGAATTGGATAAGTTTGTTTTGTATCGGTAAATGGTGAAGGTGGAATCAAATTGTTGGATGGAGCCTACTTTTTTATTGTAATAGAGTGCAAAGAAGTTGACATCGTAATTGAATTTTTCGCCATTTTTTCCGCGCAATCCGATATCCGCATTGAATCCTTTTTCATCTTGTAAATTCGGGTCGATACGCACACTTGGATTGACGATGCGTAAGTCGGTATAATTAATGCCGCGGTAATTTTGAGAAATGTTAGCATAAATTTCTGCTAAATAATGTGCCTTGTAGGTGATGCCAACGCCAAACAACGGGAAAATCCGTTTACGTTTCTGGGTATCCGTATATCTCGATGTGTCAGTGGAAAATTCAGCAGCGTTTTTATAATAACCATTTACATTCGTTAGCAGAAACTCTGCGCGAACGCCTGGTGTAATACTCAGTTTAGGTGTTATCTTAAAGATATTTTCTGCAGAAAAAGCTAAGTTATGGCTGTTAAAGTCGTAATCGGAATTCTCTAAATTATCCGGATGCAGATAATCGAAGTTGGCATCATAAGCGTTATTTCCCAGTCCTTGTTGTTTCCCGGTGTAGCCTTTAAAATAACGCACTCCGACACTCAGCGATGACAGTTGTTTTCCCAATTTATATTGATATAAGAGTCGGGATTCCAGCCCGAAATTCTTGTATTGGTCTTTGATTAGATCCCTGTTTCTCAGGTCGTCATTTCTGTTGGCAAAACTCAAAAATCCCAATGCATTGCGCGAGCCGATTAAGCCGAATAGAAGGGTGTTCCAGCGAATGTTGTCTTTTGGCTGATACTCCAGTTTAACAGACGGAATATTCCATTGGATGCTAAACCAGTTGCGCTCCCTCGTAGATTGTCTCGGATTCTGATTGAACTGATTGTCCGTTAAACCGCCGGGTTGCTGCATCAGGTAATTCTGGTGAGTGAATTCCACGGCGATGTTTATTTTCTTATTGATCTGATAGGAAAGATTTGCAAAGCCAGTATGGGCGTTCAGGGTGGAATTTGAGCGCCAGCCATTGGTATGTTTGTATTGGTAGTAGGCGTAGTACGACAATTTCTTGCAGGTGCCTTCTATTGCCGTAAAAGAACTGACTGTGGCAAAGGAGCCTCCGGTTATTTGTGCTGTCAGCTGAAATTTCTTGGCGACAGGCTGATGCATGATATAATTGATCAGACCGCCGAACTGCGTACCAAACTGCAGAGATGCTGCGCCGCGAACAATCTGGATCTTATCCAAGCCTTCGCTGGGCGGCGTATAGTAAGCATCCGGGTAACCGATGGCATCTGCCGTGATGTCGTAGCCATTCTGGCGGATATTGAATTCTGCAGAGCGGTTGGGATTTAAGCCTCTGGCGCCGATGCCGGACTGCATACCGGCAGCATCGTTTTCCCATACATTTAATCCTGCGATGCGGTTGAATATCTGCCTGCCGTTGTTGGTGGCTGTATTTGCCTGAATCTTTGATAAATCCACCACTTCTGTTTTTTTGCCTTCAAATATGACTGTACCTTCCACGCTCTTGAGACGAATCTCTTTCATTTTTTCTGCCTGTATGGTCACTTCATCTATGGTGCTTTGCATGGAATCTTCAGCGGTAAACATGGAGTCAATATCCTGAGCTGCTAAATCCTGAAACAGGGTGCATCCAAAGAAAAGTAATATGGAAATATAGGGTTTCATTTATTTTGTTGAAAAGGCAGTATCCATTTTTTCGGTGCAAAGTTAACAGGTTGTTTGGCTAAATCAACAGTGTTATCAATAAAAGGTTGGCTGGGATGTCCGTTTAATGCGGCATAACTGTCGGCATATACTTCGGCAGCTGTAAACCCTTTGTTATTATTGTACTCATCCGCTAAAAAATGAGCAAACTGCAATATCATATCTGGTTGTGTGCTCATCTGTTTTTCTTGTTGTGGCGTCAGGTAATCACGGTTACGTACTTCTCCTATTTTTCCGTTTTTATCTTTAACTACAAAAGAAGTATAGGCATTTTTTTCCATCAGCATTACCCGCCAGGAAAAACGATATCCCTGTTCTGTCCAGAATAATTTTCCGGGATAGAATAGGTATCTGAAGGGCAAAACCAATTGAATGCTAAAATGGATAAGAAGCAATGTTAACCAGAATGAAGGGAATGGAGCTTGATAATTTAGGATGTCGGTATCTTTCTCCACCTTAAAAAAGGAAAGAAACTTTTGATGAAATTCCGCAGAGAAGAAAATCCAGGTGGCAACAATCATCACATAAGGAAATACACCTATCTGAAATAGATGACCGGTAACGACGTGAAATACAACTACTGCCAGATAGGCAAAAGGTCTTGTCTTCTTATTCCATAAAAAGAATACGATAAAGACATCGAATAACATCCCAAACCAGGAAAATAAATAAGGCGTGATTTCATAATTGAACAATTGCCCGATCAGCGGATAATAATCCCTGCTTTTCAGCCATATCTTTAAGGGTTGAGCATGTA
>JADLAH010000233.1 GCA_020848315.1 Chitinophagales bacterium
GGATAGTCCACTTCATCCTCTCTGAAAACATTGACCTCTTCATTTATATATATCAATGGTTCCACCCCGTCTGTAGGCAGTTCATTCAGCTTTTCCATAAAGCTGAGAATCTTCTGCAGGTCTGCACGTATTTCCTGTTTCCCCGCAGCATCAAACTCCAGTTTTGATAAGTTGGCCAGTTTATCTACCAGTGCGTCGTCTACTATCATACTCTATCAGTGATTATTCTTCAGAAATTCTTACAAATATAACTAAAAATAGTGCTTTGCTATCTGTCCGCACCGCTACTTTCAGCCAGTGAATCGCTGAATCGGCTACAAAAAACAGAATTATTTCCAAATCACACCGAAAGCGCTTACTTTTGCACCATGAAAGAGCGCGTATTAAGTGGTGTGCGAAGCACCGGCAATTTACACCTGGGGAATTATTTCGGAGCCTTAAAGAACTTCATTCAGATGCAGGATCAGTATGAATGCTATTTCTTTATTGCCAACCTGCATGCCCTGACCACGCACCCGGAACCGGAAATGCTCAAGAGATCGGTGAAGGCGGTTTTAACTGAATACATCGCCTGTGGACTGGATCCTGAAAAAAGCGCGATATATGTACAGAGCGATGTGCCGGAAATTTCAGAATTATATACGCTGCTGAATATGGTGGCCTATAAAGGTGAACTGGAAAAATGCACTTCTTTCAAAGAAAAAATTAAAAAACACGCCGAAAATATCAATGCCGGACTGCTGACCTATCCGGTGCTGATGGCCGCGGATATCCTGATTCACCGGGCTCACAAAGTGCCGGTGGGCAAAGATCAGGAACAACACCTCGAGATGGCGCGGAATTTTGCAGTGCGTTTCAATCACAAATACGGGGTGGATTTCTTTCCGGAGCCATTTGCCTTTGATATGAGCGGACAACTCATCAAAGTGCCGGGGCTCGATGGCAGCGGAAAGATGGGCAAAAGTGAAAGCGAAGGCAATGCCATTTTCCTGCGGGAAGATGCAGATGCCATCCGCAAGAAAGTGATGCGCGCCAAAACTGACAGCGGACCGACACAACCTAATCAGGAAAAGCCGGTGGAAATCAGCAATCTGTTTACCTTGATGCAGCTGGTATCCGCGCCGGAAACCATTGCCTTCTTCGATGATGCTTACAACAACTGCAGCATCCGCTACGGTGATCTGAAAAAACAACTGGCGGAAGACATCATCGCATTTACAACACCGCTAAAAGAAAAAATCCTGGAGTTGGAAAACAATCCGAAACAATTGCAGGAAATTGCAGAATATGGTGCGGAGAAAGCACGCAAAAGTGCACGCCAGACACTGGGTGCCGTGCACGACATCATGGGACTGACCAGTATCTGGAAGTGATATAAATATCCTAGCTTCCTGATTGTTAGCAGATTATTCAGGCTGTTTGATATTTTTTTTGACAACAGACTGCACTATATCAAATTATTTTTAATAGTTTAGACTTGTAAAACACTACTACTTTGGCAAAACAGAAAAGACCACTCAAGCATATCGCGGTTGCGGGCAACATCGGCTCAGGAAAGACGACGCTTACGGAAAAGCTTGCGAAACACTACAACTGGGAAGCCCGGTTTGAAGATGTAGAAAACAATCCCTATCTCAACGATTTTTATCAGGATATGCCGCGTTGGTCATTCAACCTGCAGATTTACTTTTTGAACAGCCGCCTGCGTCAGCTGGTGGAAATTCAGGAAGGTAGTCAGATTGTTATTCAGGACAGAACCATCTATGAGGATGCGCATATTTTCGCGCCCAACCTCCACGAAATGGGACTGATGAGCACGCGCGACTTTGAGAACTATATCAGTTTTTTCCGCACTATCTGCAAACAAGTGCAGGCACCGAATCTGCTGGTATACCTAAAGGCGTCTTTGGGTACGCTCGTGGGACAGATTGAACGCCGCGGACGTGCGTATGAAGACAATATCCGTTTGGATTATCTGAAACAACTCAACCAATACTACGACAACTGGATAGAAAACTATAAGGAAGGACCATTGCTCGTTATCAATGTGGATGACCTGAACTATGCCGACAAACCGGAGGATTTCAGCAAAGTTGTCGAGAAAATCGACGCTGAATTATTTGGTTTGTTTTAAGCCTTATTTTCCTGTTACATAAGCGTTCTCAAATCCGGGAACTGCTTTTACCTGTGGCAATACCGCTTCCGCTGCGGTTCTGCCGGCATAACCTGTAAGCCATACGACATACATGTTTTTCTCATTTTTATAGGAAACCAGTTTTCCGTATGCCGCCAGCGGCGCGAAAGATTCCCATTTGGGTGCGGAAAATGCGCCCAGCTGTATGGCAGTATGATATTTTGCCAGCATCTGATCTCTGGTTGCAGTGCCGAGCATATTCACCACTCCTGTGTTGTTATTCGTTGCGGAAACAACCGGTGCACTTACCGGTGTTGTAACTTTAGACGGTGCCGGAGTTTCTTTTACCACTACCGGTGCAGGCGCAACCATCGGTGCAGGCTTCTCCGCTATTACCGGACTGCTTTCTTTTACCACAATAGCATTATTCACGGCAGTAACGGGCGTATTGACAGTACTATTTACAACAGGCTCCGGCTTCTTTTCCGCAGCAGGTGTTGATGCTGACAACTCCACCACTTCAAAAGTGCGCAGATCCAGTTTTTTGATAATGCCTCCTGAAGAATAGGTCAGGGTGTGCTCGTTAAGCAATCCGGGATTGGCTTCATTTTTTTCTGTATTGACATTCTTCCCCAGATTTTTGGGTTTATTCCAGGCGCCGTTTTTATATTCCGCCATGTATAAATCAGTGCCACCGGCTGTTCCCGGAAAAGAAGCGATAAAAAATATCTTCTTGTTATCACCATTATCCATCAATGCCGGCTGTCCGATTTTATAAGTTCCCAGCAATTTTTCATTCATCGTATAAGCCACCCAACGTTTATCCGTCCAATTGGCGTGCATCACTTCAAACATGAGCACCTCCTCCGCGGATTTGGATATTTCCGGCATTTTATATTCAGGGATATCATCGCTGTACATTTCAAAAGTAATATCCTGCAGATAGCCATACTCATTATGAAGAAATAATGCTGCTTTTGACGAAAGCGCATACATGGAAAACAATAAAGGCAAAAAATATTTCATATTCAAAAAGGTTAAACAAATGTGGCACATATTCCGGCGAATCAGCCGTCTAGTTTTCCACACTTCGTGGTTTAAAAAATTAACATCAACAATCTGCACAAACTAGTATCTTGCATCTATCCTTTATACATGAGGATGCCCAACTATTTGTATTTTTTAAAAAGAACGCTATCCGTTACACGCGCTACATAACGACATTTTTCATTGCAATGCTATGCGCCCAGTTGCTGTTCGCCGCCGGTGAATTCAGACCGGGCGGTGCCAGACAAGCAGGCATGGGCTTCAATGCTGTCGGTACGCTGCATATCTATTCTGTCTACAATAATCAGGCCATAGGGGCATTCTTAAAACGTCCCGCCATCGGAATTTATTACGCGCCGGTTTTTGTCGGACAAGGCGTCAGCAATGTTTCGGGTATTGTGGCCGTACCGGTGAAAAAAGGCGGCACCATCGGCATTTCGGCCAACTATTTCGGATTCAGTGGTTTTAATGAAAAGAAAGTGGGCTTATCCTACTCTTTAAAGCTCGCGAAATTTCTTTCTCTGGGCGTGCAACTCGATTACCTGAATACCAAAATCAGTGGATACGGTTCCAAGAATTTCGTCACCTTCGAACTCGGCGCTTTCGCGCAGCCTATTGAGGAATTATCCATCGGATTCCACGTGTATAATCCGTTGAAACTGTATATCGACCGAAGTACCGGCGAGCGCATTCCAACTCTTTTCCGGCTCGGAATTACCTATGAAGCGGTGAAGAAATTTTTCATTTCCGCACAGATTGACAAAGACCTTACGCAAAAACTCATTTTCCGGACCGGACTGGAATATACGCTCAAGAATCTGATTAATTTCAGAGCGGGCATCGCCACCGATCCGGTGACAGGCACGTTCGGATTAGGCGTTATCATCAAGGAAGGCGTCAGTTTTGATGCGGCCTTCTCCTATCAGAGCGTACTGGGTTTTCAGCCGCACTTCGGGTTCAGCTATAGTATCGGTAAAAAGAAAATAAAACCCGCCATCACACCCGTCGCACCGGCACCACCGTTGCCTGTCGCGAGTCCCGAATCCGCACCACCTGTCGGTCAGTAAGGGATTTTATTTAATTAAACATAACATTGCAGCATCTTACAAGCACTTACAAATCAATATTTTTGTAGAAAATATCGCATTGTTATGTTACCTACTTCCGACACGTTAAACAGAGTTTCAGAATCAGCCACCATTAAAATGGCACAACTCAGCAGAGAATTAGCTGCAAAAGGAATCAATGTTATCAGTTTATCTTTAGGGGAACCGGATTTTCAGACACCGGCCCACATCAAAGAAGCTGCTAAAAAGGCAATAGACAGCGGCAAATACGATTCTTACTCTCCGATTGCAGGCTATCTGGATCTGAGACAGGCTATCTGCGAGAAGCTGAAGCGTGATAATAACCTGGAATACAAGCCGGAAAATATTGTGGTATCCACCGGTGCGAAACAGTCACTGGCAAATATTTTCATCTCTTTCCTCAATGAAGGCGACGAAGTGATTATTCCTGCGCCTTATTGGGTGTCCTATCCGGAACAGGTGAAACTGTGCAACGCGACTCCGGTATATATCTCTACTACGGTAGACAGCGAGTTCAAGATTACAGCGGCACAGCTGGAGCAAGCGATTACGCCTAAAACAAAATTCCTGGTCTACTCCTCACCAAGCAATCCAACCGGCTCTGTATATACGCGGGAAGAACTGCAAAGTTTTGTGGAAGTATTGGAAAGACATCCGCATGTATATGTGATTTCCGATGAAATCTACGAACACATCAACTATGCGGGCAAACACGTGAGCATCGCGGAATTCCCATCCATGAAAGACAGAACGATTGTGGTGAACGGTCAGGCAAAAGGCTACGCGATGACAGGCTGGAGAATCGGCTACATGGCTGCTCCTGTTTTTGTGGCAAAAGCCTGTGACAAACTGCAGGGACAGATTACCTCCGGCACGAACTCTGTTGCGCAGCAGGCTACTATCACGGCACTGCTCGGCGACCAGCAGCCTACTTACGATATGCGTGAAGCATTCAGAAAACGCAGAGATCTGGTATTGGGAATGCTGAAAGATATTCCGAATGTAAAATGCAATATTCCTACCGGTGCATTCTATGTATTCCCGGATGTGAGTGCATACTTTGGCAAAGACTTCAACGGCTCTCCGATTAAAGATGCGGATGATCTGGCGTTGTATTTATTGCATGAAGGACACGTTGCGGCCGTGAGCGGCAACGGCTTCGGTGCACCTGAGTGTATCCGTTTCTCTTATGCGGCATCGGAAGAAAATCTGAAAGAAGCCTTCACCCGTGTGAAAAACGCGCTGGCAAAATTGGCTTAAAATAAATATACAATCTCTCAGAAGGCCGCGCATTTGCGCGGCCTTCTGAGTTTTATTTCTTAATTTCGTTTTGTGCAATCCGCCTCCAATATTTCTGCATTTGAAAACAAACGCGTACTCATCGTAGGTGATATTATCCTCGATGAGTTTGTGTATGGCACTCAGGAAAGAATGTCGCCGGAACACCGGGAAGTTCCGATACTGGATGTGTTGGAGCGGCGGCAGTATCTGGGCGGCGCAGCCAATGTAGCACTCAATATCAGGCAACTCAAAGCCATTCCCTACCTCGCAGGAACAGTGGGCAAAGATACAGCCGGAGATGCTGTTTACCGATTGCTGCATCAACATGACATCAGCAATGAATATGTACATACCAATCAGCGGCAAGCGACTACACATAAAACAAGATTTTTCCGCGACGGACAACCTTTTTGCAGAATAGATGAAGACGGCAGCATAGAAGAACCGGAACTGATTGCACATTTCATCCTGAAGAATGTGGCGGCAGCCATCCTGCACCACAAACCGCATGTGATGATTTTACAGGATTACAACAAGGGTGTACTGTCGGCTTCCGTCATACCGCCATTGCTGGCACTGGCCAGACAGCACCGTATGCTTGTCTGCGTAGATCCAAAGTTTGACAACTGGGAATTATATCAGGAAGCAGACTTATTCAAACCCAACAAAGCGGAGTTTGACTTCATCACTTCGGCTGCCAATAAACAGCCGGAAGACATCCTGAAAAGTGCGGCTGAGCTGCGTCAAAAAATACAATACAAGAACCTGTTGCTCACCTTAGGTGCGGAGGGTAATTTTATTGCGGACGGACAACAGGCCTCATTTATCCGTCAGTTTACGACCGTAGAAAATCCGGATGTCTGTGGTGCCGGTGATACGGTGATTGCGGTCGCTTCACTGGCACTGGCCTGCGGTTTTCCATTGAGCGATATTGCAGCATTAGCCAATAAAGCCGGAGCCGTTGTTTGCAAAAAAAAAGACATCCAGCCCGTGCAATTCAACGAGCTGTAAACAGTTTTTCTCCATCGTTTTCTTTGTGTAATAAGAACAATTATTTGCTTCTGATGGCATCCACCGGTTCCATTTTCGCAGCCATGTAGGCAGGAATAATACCTGCGAGAATACCCAATAAAAAGGAAATTCCGAAAGCTATACCGACATTTCCTGCCGTCAGCACAAAGTCCATGCCTGATGCTTTGGTGGCGAAAATACACATGATATACACCAGCAACAATCCGACCAATGCGCCCATCATACAAAGGAAAATGGCTTCAATTAAAAACTCCAGCAGAATATCATTGCGGGTAGCCCCGAGTGCCTTTTTTATGCCAATAATCGGTCTGCGTTCTGACACACTCACGAACATGATATTGGCAATTCCGAAACCACCGACAATCAGGGAAAATGCGCCAATCACCCATTTCACCATCCCCAGCGAATCAAACACACCGTCAAAGCCTTTAGCAATAACGCTGAGTTGATTGACGGAAAAATTATCTTCCTGTGACGGACGTAGCTTGCGGGACGCCCGCATGATACCGATGAGTTCATTCTTCAATGCTTCCAGCGAAACGCCCGGTCTGGTTCTCACCTCCAGCGTCATATCCACCTGATAAGGTTCGTACGAGAAATTCCGTTCATAATAGTTCAGCGGCACAATCACCACCTTATCATAGTTGAAGCCCAGCAAATCCTGTCCTTTCTTTGCAATCACGCCAATCACCTGCACGGGTTTGCCCGCAATGCGGAGCTGTAGTCCAACCGGGTTGTCGTTATTTTTAAAGAGCTTCTCCGCTATCTCTCCGCCGATGACACAAACATTCAGTCCGTTGTTCACTTCCATTGCGGACAAAAATCTGCCTCTGGCAATATCAAGTTGAAAAACCTTGCCGTAATCCGCTGTCACCGCGGAGAGTTGTGCCTTGTAGGTTTTTTTATCCCTGTAGGAAACTTCGGGCGCCTGACGAGGGTTAATTTCAAATGTGACTGCATCCGCCAACTTGGATTTAGCCTGAACGAACTTAAAATTTTCATATTTCACATTCGGCCTTTCCGCGTATTTCCACCACGGATAGTCAGAAGGACCATCGAATGTCCATGCCCATTTATTTACGAACAGAATATTATCGCCGAGACTGTTGATGGATTGGTTGATGTTATTTTTCAGCGCGTCAACTGCGGTGAGAATGGCAATGATACTGAAAATGCCTACGGTGATACCGAACAAAGAAAGGAAAGTGCGCAGTTTATTCAACCACAACTGTTGCAGTGTCAGCTTCAGGGTTTCACCCAATACAGTTATCATATGGCGCATGCCTCAAATTTAAGCAAAATATATGATGTGTCGGTCGTCGTGGCCATATCTTACAGGATCAGATAAAAATACTGCATTCCGACCGATTAAAATTTAATCCAATAAAAACATGCAGACCTTGCCAAATGGAATTTACGACCGTATCTTTGCAACAGTTTTTTACTCTACCCTTAAAATATTTATTATTCCGTAAAATAATAACACATGAAACTTTCACAATTTGATTTTGAACTTCCGAAGGAAAAGATTGCACTTTATCCCTCCAAACAGCGCGATGAGTGCAAACTGATGGTAGTGCATCGCAAAACCGGAAAGATTGAGCACAAGACTTTTAAAAACGTACTGGATTATTTTGACGACGGCGATGTAATGGTGATTAACAACACCAAGGTATTCCCTGCGCGCATGTACGGCACCAAAGAAAAAACAGGTGCAAAAATCGAAGTATTCCTGTTGCGCGAACTAAACCACGACCTTCGTCTGTGGGATGTGCTGGTGGATCCGGCGCGAAAAATCCGCGTAGGAAACAAGCTGTATTTTGGCGATGATGACCTCGTTGCGGAAGTAGTGGACAACACGACCTCCAGAGGTCGCACCATCCGCTTTCTGTTTGACGGCACAGACGCTGAATTCCGCGCAGTGCTCGACAAATTAGGCAATACACCACTTCCTAAATACATCAAAAGAGAGCCGGAAGAAATCGACAAAGAGCGTTACCAAACGGTATTTGCCAGTCAGGAAGGCGCTGTTGCCGCACCTACTGCCGGCCTGCACTTCAGCA
>JADLAH010000234.1 GCA_020848315.1 Chitinophagales bacterium
CCGGGCGTGGGCGCGCAGGGCGGCGATTTAAAACAACTGTCGCAATTCGGGCTCAACAAGGATGCCGGATTGCTGGTGAATGCCACCCGCAGTATTATCTATGCTTCCAACGGAAAAGACTTCGCAGAAAAGGCGCGGGAAGAAGCATTGAAACTGCAACAGGAGATGGCGGTGTATCTGAAAAATGGTCTGCGTCAACACAGTGCAACAATTATTTAAAACAAAATCCGATAAACGTTGTTATCTTTACACCATGTTGATTAGCTATAATATACAAACTGCGGCGTGTTGTTGCTGTTGTCTTACCATCAGGGTGAGTTAGTATATTATGTGTCCGGTTGAATTTTTACCATCCATTACCATATACGCCTCACCTCTTCGGTGAGGTTTTTTTATTGTCAAAATGAACGAAATATGCACATAGAATCACATACACTACCACTGACAGACCGGCTCCGCGAGCTGGAGAAATTTGTGGGCAACACACCGCTCTTTCCCATTACAAGGTTGCATAAAAATGAGCGCGTGAAAATATACGCGAAGTTGGAGTGGCAGCAATTATCCAATTCCGTGAAGGCCAGAGCCGCCTTTAATATCATCCGGCAGGCGGTATTGTCCGGTCAGGTGCACGAAGAAAAGGGCCTGATAGATGCCTCGAGCGGCAATACGGCTGTAGCGTATGCCACTATCGGAGCGGCACTGGGTATTCCGGTCACTCTGTGTGTGCCGGAAAATGCTTCAGAGCAAAAGAAAAATGCACTGAAAGCATTGGGTGCAGAGCTGGTATTTACCTCCAGATTTGGTGGCACGGATGAGGCACAACTGAAGGCGAGAGCACTCGTTGCAGAAAATCCGGATAAGTATTTCTATGCCGACCAATATGCCAATGAGTACAACTGGAAAGCGCATTACCACGGCACAGCCCTGGAAATCTGGGAACAAACACAAGGCAGCATCACCCATTTCATCGCAGGATTGGGTACGACCGGCACTTTTGTGGGCACAAGCCGCAGACTCAAAGAATTGCAGCCCGCATTGACCGCGATTTCGCTGCAGCCCGATGCTGCCATGCACGGACTGGAAGGATGGAAACACCTCGAAAGCGCGATTGTGCCGAAGATTTATGACGCAACTATCGCGGATGAAAATCGTTATATTGACACCTATGAAGCATTCGGCATCATGAAAGCGGCAGCGCGCCACGAAGGCTTGTTGCTCAGTCCTTCCGCAGCGGCCAATCTGCTGGGCGCATTGAAGTTGGCAGAGGAAATAGAGGAAGGTGTTATCGTCACCACCTTTGCGGATCATGCCAGCAATTATCCTGAACTGCTGAATCAGATTTTATCCTTATAAAAACAAAAGAATGAGTTTACCTATACAGATTTCACCGCAAGCATACGATGTAATGCGACAGCATGCGGAAGAGCATTTTCCGGATGAATGCTGCGGATTTTTATACGGCCACGACAACGATGTATCCAGAAATATAATGCAGGCCGTTCCTGTATTGAATGCAAAAGAAGGAGATAAACGCAGAAGGTTTGAAATCTCTCCGCAGGATTATATGAAAGCGGAAAGATATGCGCTGCAGCAGCAGACCACTTTATTGGGTGTTTACCATTCGCATCCGCAGCATCCGGCTATCGCGTCGGAGCACGACCTTAAACAGGCTATGCCTTATTTCTCCTACGTGATTCTATCGGTGATGGATGGCAAAACAGCCGACATAAAAAGCTGGCAGCTCAACGAAGCAAATACGGCATTCGCAGAAGAAACAATAACCGCAAACTTCAAACTCTAAGTACTAATTACTAACTACTAAATACTAAAAAATGGCACAATTAATTATTCCTACTCCTTTGAGAAAGTATACCGCAAATAATGCTACTTTCACTACAGACAGCATCACCATTGAACAGGCAATAGAAGAACTCACGAATGAATATCCTGAAGTGAAACCGCACTTGCTGGATGCATCCGGAAGAATCCGAAGTTTCATTAAAGTGTTCGTAGGCGAAGATGATATCCGCTCCCTGAATGGCGAACAGACGGAATTGAAAGACAGCGATGTCGTGAGCATTGTTCCTGCTATTGCCGGCGGTGCGCTTTAACCGTCTTTGCGAGCGCAGCAAAGTAATCTCTGTTCAATAAAAATACCAATAACATGCAAGAAGAAATACAATTATCCAAAGAAGAACTGGCCCGCTATTCGCGGCATATTATCATACCTGAATTTAATATCGAAGGCCAGAAAAAACTCAAAGCCGCCAAAGTACTGGTCATCGGCACCGGCGGACTCGGAAGTCCGATGTTGCTGTATCTTGCCGCCGCCGGCGTAGGCACCATCGGCATCGTGGATTTCGATGTGGTGGATGACAGCAACCTGCAGCGCCAGGTATTATTCGATGTCAAAGATGTAGGACGCCCCAAAGTGGAGGCCGCCAGAGAGCGCATACTCGGCCTGAATCCGCATATCAATGTCATTGCCTATAATGAACACCTGTCGAGCAAAAACGCGCTGGAGATTTTCAAAGATTACGATGTAGTTGCCGATGGTACGGATAATTTTCCGACCCGCTACCTGGTGAATGATGCCTGCGTATTGACCGGTATTCCGAATGTGTACGCGTCCATCTACCGCTTTGATGGGCAGGTATCTGTATTCAATTACAACAACGGCCCCAACTACCGCGATTTGTATCCTGAGCCACCACCACCGGGACTGGTGCCGAGTTGTGCGGAAGGCGGAGTGCTGGGTGTGCTGCCCGGAATCATTGGTAGTTTGCAGGCGAATGAGGTGATAAAAGTAATCACCGGCATCGGCGAAACGCTGAGTGGCCGACTGTTTTCCTTCGACGCGCTGAATTTTACCACACGTATTTTTAAAGTGGCAAAGGACAAAAACAACCCGCTTACCGGCGAACATCCTACCCTGAAGGAACTGATAGACTATCAGCAATTCTGCGGCATTGTGCCGGAAGCAGTGCCGGTGGTGAAGGAAATAAGCGTGCAGGAATTAAAACAGAAATTCGATGCGAAAGAAGATTTCCAGCTCATCGACGTGCGCGAACAGCACGAATATGATTTTGTCAATCTGGGTGCCGAACTGATTCCGCTGAATAGCATCACGGAGCAACAACATCGCATTGCGAGAGATAAGCCGGTGGTCGTGCACTGCAAGGCCGGAACACGAAGCGCGAAGGCAATTGCAGCTCTGGAGCAATACGGATTCACCAATCTGTATAATCTGAAAGGTGGAATTGTAGCCTATGCAAAAGAGATAGATACACGGCTTCCGGTTTACTGATGAAAAATCTCTTCAGTTTTCGTATATTAGTAGAAACAAACATCAAATTATGAAAAAATTTTTCTACTTAATGATGGTAGTCTGGGCTGTTGCTGCCTGTAAAAAAGAGGATGCACTGCCCGAAGACGCCTATGTGTACACCGGCCCATTGGGCGATATCACCAAGATTATTTCAGAGGAACGTCTGACCAAAGCACAGGTTTTAGAATTGATTCCTGCCGAACTGCGCACTTTTACCTCCCCCAGATTCGATATCCGCGTCTTTGTAGTGGAGTATAAGGCCGAAAATAAGGATGGTCAAGTCGTAAAGGCAAGTGGCGTCATTGTGGTGCCCGAGACAGATTCATTTGCATTGCCTATGTCGAGCTATCAGCATGGCACTATTCTGAAACGCACCGACGCGCCATCCGTCAGCAAAGGATTGGAATACGTAGTGAACCTGGCTATTGCCAGCAATGCCGGTATGGTGGGCTGCCTGCCCGATTATCTCGGACTCGGTACCGGTGAGGGACTGCATTTATATCTGCATCCGCGCGAGCAGGCCAATTCTGTGCGTGACCTGATGCGGGCAGCGCGAAAGCTGGTGAAAGATGAGCAACTCGCAGCACTGAACGGTCAGATATTCTTATTCGGCTATTCGCAGGGCGGACACGCTACCATGGCAGCACAGCGTCAGTTGGAGTTGGAAAATCCTAAGGAATTCAAACTGACGGCAACGGCGCCTATGGCCGGTCCCTACGCGTTGAGCCGCACTTCCCAGTTCAATATC
>JADLAH010000235.1 GCA_020848315.1 Chitinophagales bacterium
GTGATAGCAATGTCAATCGGCCATTCCAACTCTGCATATTCCTTACCTGTTGTATAACCTGCAAGCAAGGTTACAGCAGCTGCAACGATGATTAACTGCCATCCCCAAAAGTGGATTTTACTCAGCACATCACTGTACATTTTTGTCTTCACCAGACGCGGCAATGAATAGTAAATCGCCGTAAAAATACCATTACCTACAAAGGCAAAGATAACGGCATTGGTATGCACCGGTCTTACCCTACCAAAAGTGGTAGCTGCCAGGTCGAAGTTTAAAACAGGAAATGCCAACTGGAATGCAATCAATACACCAGCTAGCATACCTACTACGCCCCAAAGTATTGTCGCAATGGCAAAATACTTCGGGATACGGTTGTCATAAGAAAATCGTTCTAATTCCATACTAATTACTGATTGGTTTTATTATTATTATTAGTGTTAATGGTATCGTCAAAAAGCATACGCTGAGCCGGAGAATAATCATCTTCGTACTGACCGTCTTTCACACTCCACAGGAATGCCATTAAAAAACCACCCGCGATGATTAAACTGCCTACTAACATGATGATGATTGCGCTCATTGTATTGGTATTGGTGTCAAAATTACTATTTAAAGCATTTTAATTCCCTATCTTTCCTCATTTTGCCGTATGACTTTTATCATATTTTTTCAGGCCAATCTTCCAGGCTGCCCATTCGCTCATCCCGTAAGTCACGAGGATGATGGAAATAGAGCTACTTGGCATCAGTATTGCCGCAATCAGTGGAGATAAGGTTCCCTGAACGGCAAAATATAACCCGATAATATTGTACAATATAGACAATATAAAACTGGCTATGATAATTTTTTTTCCATATTGTGCAAAACTTATGAATTTGTCAAGATTGGAGAACTGCGAAGCATCCAGCAAGCCATCGCAGGCCGGTGTAAAATTGTTGGAATTTTCAGACAAGGCCAATCCCACGTCACTTTGTTTCAGCGCGCCCGCGTCGTTCAGTCCGTCTCCAATCATCATCACCTTTTTATGTTGCACCTGCTGCAAATGCTGTATGTATGCGAGTTTATCTTCCGGCTTCTGCTGAAACAGAATATCCGCATCTTTGCCCAATATCGTCTGCAGATGCTGCTGCTCCGCATCGTTGTCGCCGGATATCACCGCAATCTGATATCGATCTTTCAAGCGCTGCATCAGTTGATTGAATCCGAAGCGATAAGCATTGCGCACCTGATAATAACCATAAATCTTCCCCTCTATCTTCACCCAGATACTGCTGCCTTTGGAAGCGGCACTGTCCGGTGCTTTTACAAACTCCTCAGAGCCCAGTTGATAGTACTTATCGTCTATCCAGCCTTCTACGCCTTTTCCTGTCACGGTTTTAAAATGTGCAATGGACTGCAACGGCATCTGCGGCATCGCGTTAACCACCGCTTTGCTGAGCGGATGCGCAGACTGTGCCAGTAATGACAATACGTTGATGACATCCTGTTCCGGCAACGCCGTACCTTCATAGCGAACGTGTCCGCCCTGTTGTTGCGTGAGCGTGCCCGTTTTATCAAACACCAACTGTTTTATTTCAGATATGGATTCGATGACATTCGGATGGCGCAGATACAATTTATTCTTACTTAAAATGCGCAGAATATTGCCGTTGGTGAAAGTAGCCGACAAGAGTAATGCACAAGGACAAGCGACAATCAATACGGTAGTGATGGTGTTCCACATCAGGCGGTATTCCTGTTGCATATACCAATAGGTCGCTGCAATCGCCGCAATAATCAATACAATCGTTGTAAAATGATTACTCAGCGTATGTATAAAGGAATGGTTGCTTTCTTCTTTTTTTGTTTTAAAGGCATCTTTATTCCACAAATTGGTAAGATAACTTTGCGACACTTCTTTCACCACCAGCAGTTCGAGCGCGCCGCCCAACTGTTTACCACCGGCATAAATAATTTCACCCACTTCTTTCATCACCGGCAGACTCTCTCCCGACACAAAGCTATAGTCGATCTCCGCTTTGCCTTTAGACAAAATCGCATCCACAGGAACCAGTTCATTGGTGAAAATCTGAATCACATCCCCTTCTTTCACCGCGTCAATGCGGGTAGGCACTACCTGTCCGTCTTTCACTACATTCACTGCTATCGGAAAGAAAGATTTATAGTCTCGATCGAATGAAATGGACTGATACGTTTTATCTTGCAAAATGCGGCCGAGCAACATAAAAAAAACAATACCACTCATACTATCGAGATAGCCGGAACCGGTGCCGGAAAATATTTCATACAAACTGCGACCATAAGTAATCAGAATCGCGAGCGCGATAGGCGCATCGATATTGAGGAATCGGTGTTTCAGCCCTTTCCACGCGGTTTCAAAAAATTCTGTGGCACAATAGAATACTACAGGAATGGACAAGGCGACAATAAAATACTGGAATACCTGCTGAATATATGCTTCCACTTTGCCGGTGGTGGCGAAATATTCCGGAAAACTCATCATCATGATGTTGGCAAAACAGAAACCGGCAA
>JADLAH010000236.1 GCA_020848315.1 Chitinophagales bacterium
GTGACCGAAAAATGCAGAAAGATGGATGGATTATTTCCATTGTATCAGGACACGGTTACCGGTAAAATCTATCTGGAAATCTCTGAAGACAAAATCGGAAAGGAGTTCATCTATTTCGCTTATGTACTGGATGGCATTCCAGATTTAGGATTTGCCTGAGGCGGATACAAAGACAATTCTATTTTCAAAATTGTGCGCTATTTCGACCGCATTGATTTCATTTTGCAGAATACCAATTTCTATTTCAATCCGGAGAACAACCTGAGCAAAGCGGAAGATGCCAACATCAACCAGCCTTTGTTTTTATCTGAAAAGATTGCGGCTGCCAACGGAAAAACCGTACTGATTGAGGCGGACAATCTTTTCCTGGCAGAAAACATTACGCAGGTAAAACCATCCAAAATGCCGGGAGAACGTCCGGATGCATTCTCTCTGGGTTCTTTGAGCAGTAAGAAATCCAAATACCTGGCGGTAAAAAACTATCCGAACAACACGGATGTTTCGGTGGAATATATTTACGACAATCCGCAGCCGACCAACTACGGCCCGGATGAAACCACCGACGCCCGCTTCGTTTCCGTGAAAATGCAGCACAGCCTGATTGAGGTGCCAAACAACAATTACAAACCACGTTACGACGACCCGCGCGTGGGCTATTTTATTGACAAGATAACGGATCAGACTTCCACCAGCGCGACGCCATGGAGAGACCTCATCCACCGATGGGATTTACAAAAGAAAGACCCGAACGCAGCCTTGTCTGAACCGGTGAAACCTATCGTGTGGTGGGTGGAAAAAACAACACCGAAAGAATTTCAGCAGATAGTAAAAGATGCCGTAGAAGCCTGGAATGAGGCCTTTGAGTCTGCCGGATTTAAGAATGCCGTTGTTTGCCATATTCAGTCTGACACGGCCAACTGGGAAGCGGAAGATATCCGCTATAATGTGATTCGTTTCACATCTTCACCAAAGCCCCCATTTGGCGGATACGGACCTAGCTTTGTGAACCCGCGCACCGGAGAAATTCTGGGTGCTGACATCATGCTGGAGTTTGTGTATCTGACCAACCGACTGAACACGGAGAAACTGTATGATGTGGCCGCGTTAGACCATATGAAGGCAGACCATCAGCACGGCGAACATCATTGCGCTGCCGGTGAAGCCATGCAACAGAATATTCAGTTTGGCCTGCAGGCACTGAACGCTTACGGCTTTACTGACCTGGACAAAGACCAGTTTATCCGACAGGCACTGTTTGACCTCGTGCTCCACGAAGTGGGACACACGCTGGGACTGAACCACAACTTTATTGCTTCGCAACTCCACTCCTACGACAAAATGCAGGATACCACTATCGGAAAGACGATTGGTCTGACTGCTTCCGTGATGGACTACACCATTGCCAACATCGCGGCGGATAAATCCAGACAAGGTCTGTATTTTGACATCAAACCGGGGCCATACGACAAATGGGCGATTCAGTATGGTTATGTACAGGGCAAAGACAGCGCTGACGAGCAGGCATTGCTGAAAAAAATCCTGGCTCAGTCGAATAAAAAAGAACACCGCTTCATGAACGATGCAGACGATATGCGTGCACCGGGCAGAGGTATTGACCCGAGAGCGAATCTCTATGACATGTCGGACGACGCGATCGGATATGCAGTGACCAATATCAAAATGGCCAATGACATCATGCCTAAATTGCTGGAGAAATACAGCAAATCCGGACAGTCCTACCACGAGTTGAGAAATGCCTATTTGATTCTGACCGGCAGCTATTCCAGAAGCCTGAACGTCATTACACGCTACATCGGCGGTGTGTATGTGAACCGCAGTTTTGCAGGACAGGATGCGTCCACGCCACCATTCACACCGGTGCCACTGGCAGAACAGAAACGTGCGATGCAGATGCTGGCTACCTACGCATTTTCAAAAAATGCTTTTCAGGTGCCAGAAAAAATATACAGTTATCTGCAAATGCAGCGCAGAGGTTACGATTTCAGAAAAGAACCGGAAGACCCGAAAATACACGAGCGTTTCCTGAATATCCAACGTGGCATTTTTGATCAGGTATTACACCCGAATGTGTTGCAACGCCTGACCGACTCCAAACTGTATGGCAACCAGTACGAATTGAATACCATGATGGGCGACCTGACCAACGCACTGTTTCAGGAAGATTTGTCCGGCAATGTGTCTACGCTGCGCCAAAATGCACAGGTAGAATATGTACAGCGACTGCTGAAAATTGTGGAATCAAAAGGTACTTATTCCTACACTTCCCAGTCGGCGGCATTTGGCGAGTTACAGCGCATCCTGGCTTGGATGAAAGTGCCTGGTGCAGGCAACAGCGCCACCAAATCACACCGCGCACTGCTGGCATTCACCATCAACAAATTCATTGAATCAAAATAATCCGACAGACAGCTACTACAAAATCCCGGCTCCTACAGCCGGGATTTTTTTTTATGACAGCGCATTTGGTGCAGCAGGTATATTTATTTAAATTCGCTAAAGTATCATGTCTGTATTGCAACACATATTCAAAGAAGAGCCAGGCCCTGCTGCAGGCAACTGCCGGCTGACACTGTTTTACCTGCTGATTATCCTGCTGGCTGGTATCAAACAAGTGTATGGTGTGCAACATTACCTCGACATTACCTTCTTTGACGAGACAGAGTATTTGTACAGAGGACTTTTACTACCAGACAAGCCTTATAATGACTGGTCGCCTGCATATAACATCTGGTATTACCTTTTGTCATTTATTCAGCACAATCCGGTTGACTTATTTTACTTAAATTATATCATTATCCAAAGTGCAGTGCCTTTGCTGCTATTTATTTTTCTTGTCCGATATAAAATTAATCCATCGCTGGCATTTTTGCTGTCGCTTTCTTACAGCCTGCATCCAATTGTCTATTCCTGCTTTACGTTGGTTGGTCATTTTTGTCTGATGATTATTCTAACTGGATTTATACTGCTATCATTGGCAAAATCGGATGAGTCAAAACTTATCATTAGTCTTACTACGGCTTATATCTGCATTTTTATTCGCGTGGAATTTCTAATCATTTTTCTGGCAATAGCTGCGCTTTGGTGTTACTTTATTTTGCTAAAAAGAAAAATTTCCCTGCATATCGGATATCTGATATTTGCTGTCATTGCCGTGGGTATTTATGTTTGGTTTGATGGACTTTCTTTCAAATGGAAAGGCATGGATAGAAGCTATGGCGCATTCATGCAGTATTTCTACCAAAACTATGTATTCTGGAATAAGCAATCGCTTACACTCGATGAATTTAATAATCTGAAATTATTTGGCAACAGCAAAACAATGGCAGAATGCCTTTTCTATAATCCTGGTTTATTTATCAAACATGTTCTTACCAATATGCTCAGTTATGTGATTAATATCTTCAAATATTTTGAGGATTTGTTGTTTCCGCCACCGGTATTTCACTATTTGGGCAAGATAAAACATGTGTTGTTCTTTGTTACTTTCGTTTTTTTATCATTCAAGACATATAAAAGATTTTCTTTAGCAGGTGCTATCAGTTTATTCCGGGACAACAGAAATACATCGTTAATTGCCGCCACTTTCTTTTTATGGAGTTTCTTTTCCTTGTTTATTGTTTATCCGAACAAACATTACATTATTATCCAATTTGGATGGTGGATATTAATCATTGCGAATATATTGGAGCCATATACAAAATGGCTGAACAAAAAATGGATAATATTCTCTGTAAGCGTCATCTTCCTATGGCTAGCACCCACTGCTAAATCCATCAACTATTATCATGATGGACAAAAAGACATCCGCACACAGCCAAATCTGAAAACAATACAATATCTGACAAAGAATAACAACGGGCAACCTCAGGTCTTATTTACGAGTGAGAGTGGCTTCTATGCCTATCTGCCAACTAACTACAAGGAATATTTTCTGGAACAGGAGGATGTGAAACCTTACATTACAAACGGGAAAATTGACATCCTCCGTTTTTTTAACGACAAGCAGATTGACGTCATTTATATGAATGAGAAAATGCAACGCCTTTTTGAAATCACCTTAGGTGAAAACGGACAGACATTGCTGAACGAACCGGAAAAAATGGGATTTAAAAAACAGATTATAAATCCTAACTTGCAGGCGTACTTACTCTACAGGATTCATGAATAGGAACGAAAAGGTATTACAGGGTCGACACTATTTTCCCAATCTCATAGGATTGCGATTCTGGATGGCACTCACGGTCATATACAGACATATTGAAGAAGTTAAATTCATGAGGCATATTCAACATGACGATAAAAGCATCGCCATGTTTCATTCCGTCGGATTTTATCCTATGCTGATGTTCTTTGCGTTGAGCGGATTCCTGATAACCTATCAGCTGGAAGTCGAAAAAGTAAAGAGTTCCACTATAAATGTTTTACACTTTTACAAAAACAGGGCATTAAGAATATTGCCATTATTCTACTTGTCTATTTTCATATATTGGGTGGTATTGCCCTATTCGCCTATTGCCGATTACTACAATTCGGTTTTCTTCAAGCCGTGGTTCTCCAATATTGAGCCACTATACGACATTCCGAAATGGATTTTTCTGATATTATCTATGGTGCTGCTTCCGCATCTTGCGTATATGATTTCTCTGATGAATGACCGCTCCTGGATGTATGGTGTGCAACACTGGTCGGTGGGCGTGGAAGAAATATTTTATATATTCTGGCCATTGCTGTGGCGAAAAATGACCAACTTCAAACACTTTATCATCAAGTGTTTTGCTGCCTATTATATTGTTCTTTTCGGCAGTGCCTTATTGCATTTCGGATTAAAGAAATTATTCCATATTGAATGGGTGTCCCATGCGACAATTGTATGGGTGTATTTTGTTATTTTCTCCAATGCTTTCTGCTTCTTTATTGGTGCAATAGCGATATACATTTATCTCTACCGGATGGACATTATGGAAAAGTATATCACCGGCAGACTGGCATTCATCTCATTTGTACTCATCATTATCGGTATGCTGAGCAGCTTTGAATTTCCGATTATCATTAAAGAACTGATGTGCACATGGTATATGATTTGCATATTGTATCTGCTGAAAACCGGTAAGAGTTATGCCATCTTCGAACATCCGTTTATTGTATATCTCGGTAAAATCACCTATGCGGTATATCTGGTTCATTTTGCCGCCATTCTTGTGGTAATGTATATATTGGAACACTTCCATATTCACGAAAAGAGCTTATGGCTATTCAATGTTCTGCAATACGGTGGAACATTATTGCTCACCTTCTCTGTGAGTGCATTCCTATACGAGTTTTATGAGAAGAAATTCCTCGCGATGCGATAATCTTATTCCAGATATTTTCCTACGATCGGCAGGCGGCGGCCGCTGCCAAATGCCTTCGGTGATACGCGCAGAATAGGCGGTGTCTGATGTCGTTTGAATTCATTCCTGTTCACCATACGCAAAATGCGCGTCACCAGTGGCGCCTCAAATCCCATTTGCTCCAGTTCATCGGGGCCTGCATGTTTTTCAATATACTGATACAGCACTCTATCCAGAATAGCATAATCCGGCAGAGAGTCTGAATCCTTCTGATCCGGGCGCAGTTCCGCGCTCGGCGCTTTGGTCAGTATATTTTCAGGGATAATTTCTCCGTTGCGGTTGATATAGCGACATACTTCATAAATCTGTGTTTTGTAGACATCCGCCAATACCGCGAGTCCGCCGCACATATCGCCGTACAAAGTGCCGTAGCCCACGGCGGCTTCACTTTTATTGGTGGTGTTGAGCAGGATATAACCGAACTTATTGCTGAATGCCATCACCAGATTGCCGCGAATACGAGCCTGCAGATTTTCCTCCGTCACATCAAATGGCTTGCCCTCAAAGTGCGGTTGCAGGATGTGGTCGTACACCTCAAAAATATCTTTAATGGGAATTATCTTATGCGGAGAGCCGAGATTTTGCAGCATCTTCAGGCTGTCATCCACAGAATGCGCGGTAGAAAACTGGGAAGGCATCAGCACACTCAGCACGTTGTCTTTGCCCAATGCCTGCACGGCCAGCGCGAGTACGAGCGCGGAGTCGACGCCACCGGAAAGGCCGAGCACCGCCTTTTTAAATCCAAGTTTATGGAAATAATCGCGGATGCCGCATACCAGCGCATCATGTATCAAACGAACCGGTTCCTTGTCCTGAATGGCAGCAGGCTGACAACAGGTAATCGCTGACTCGCGGTCGGTATAATTATAGAAACGGACAGCCTCTTCGAAATACGGAAATTCATCCACCACATTTCCCATTGCATCCGACACCATACTGCCACCATCGAAAATGAGCTCTGTCTGCGCACCGACGCCATTGCAATAGAATACGGGCAAATGGAAAGTTGTCGCATTTCTTTGCACCACTTCCATTCGCTTTTTTGCCTGTCCGTAATGAAAAGGCGAAGCGGACAGATTCAGTAAAATATCGGGCTGCAGCTTCGCCAATTCAGCCACCGGATTAATCCGGTACAACGGATTCTCTTCGCCGGTATCCCAGATATCTTCACAGATGGTGATGGCAATTTTCTTGCCTTTATAAGTTATCAGGTTAAACTCTTTGTTGGGTTCGAAATAGCGATACTCATCGAACACATCGTATGTCGGCAGTAATGCTTTGTGGGCGGTGAACACGACTTTCCCGTCCGCGATAAAATAAGCCGAATTGTATAAATCCTTGCCGTCCTTCGTGGGATTGGGCGAAGGAGCACCCACTACTACCGCGATCTTGCTGCCGGCAACACCCGCGAGTTCCTGAACCGCGTGTTCGCATTGCCGGATGAAGTGTTTAAACTCCAGGAAATCCCGGGGCGGATAGCCACAAACCGACAGTTCGCTGAACAGCATCAGATCCGCATTTCCCTCGATGCCTTTTTCAATGGCTGCTTTCATTTTGGCCACATTGCCTTTGAAATCGCCAATCATATAATTCAATTGCGCCAATCCTATTTTCATATCTCTGATTTATTCCAACAACACCTGCATCCTCAAGGATGCATATGAATGATAAAAGTAGCAAGTATTCGGAAATAACTATTAAGATTCCTTAAAAATTCGCTGCGGCGGTAAATTCTTGTATTTTTGTATCTCATTCCAATACATGAAACAATCTGTAACAGCACTCGTTATTTTCCTGTTGGCATTAGGCTGGACTTCCTGCACCTGCAACCGCAAGGAAAAGGTGGCAAAGAAAGAAATTGAAGTAAAAAAGACGGATATAAAGGTAGACATCCGTCGTTTTGAAAAAGACTTGTTTGCCTGCCATCCGGCACAACTGGAAGCTGACCTGGCGGCACTACAAACGGAGTATCCCTTGTTTTATGAAGTCTTCTTCCGCGATGTGCTGAATATTCAGGCGGCAGGCGACAAGCAGGCGCAGCTGGCCGTCATCAGTGACTTCATCAGCAAGAAGGCGATGCGCGGACTGTACGATACCGTACAGCAGCGTTTCCCGAATATGGACTTTCTGCAGAAGGATTTGCAGGTAGCGTTTGCGAACTACAAAAGCTATTTCCCCGAAAAACCGGCACCTGCCGTCATCACCTGCATTTCAGAATTTTCCTATTCTGTCTTTACCGTCAGTGATTCTATCGTGGGCATTTCCCTCGATAAATACCTGGGCAAAGACTACATCTATTATCCGTCTGTATTCCCGGAATATACTTTCATGCTGCCGACCTTCGATGCCCGGTATATGGCCATTGATGTGGCAAATGTTTTGCTGGCCAATCTGGTGGAAACTCCGGATAATAAATCAACGCTGTTGGACAAAATGGTGGCGGAAGGCAAGATATTATACGCGATGCAAAGTTTATTGCCGGACAAGAAGGAACAGGATATTATCAAATACAACGACAAACAATGGAAATGGTGCCGCGACAATGAAACCCAGATATGGTCTTTCTTCCTGGAGCAGAAGCTATTGTACGACACCCGCTTTGAGCAGTTTAAATATGTGAAAGACGGACCGAGCACTTATGGCATGCCGGGTGATAGTCCGGGCAAAGTGGGCGCATGGCTGGGCTGGCAGATTGTCAATGCCTACATGAAGAAAAATCCGGACACGACGCTGAAAGCATTATTCGCTATTAAAGACGGACAGAAAATCCTCACCGGCTCGCAGTACAAACCAAAAGGGAAATAAAAATCGGCATTGTTATTTATTCAACACCTGATTTTTATCATGTGCAGTGGCTTTTATTTTATTTATCTTTAAATGTAAATTATAAAGCATGAATATAAGCATCCAACCTGACCGATTATTAGTGGATATCCAGAAAGATTTTCAAGCCTTATTTCCTTTTCTTAAAGTGGAGTTTTACAAAGACACTCACCTGTCCGGAGAAGGAACTGCCGGCAAGGAACGTCTTGACCCGCATGTTGCAGTAGGAGAACTGAGTGCGCACACGCTTTCTTTTTCGTGGCATGTTTCTCCCGAATCAACGGTGAGCGAACTTGAATCTTCCTTTCAGGAAAAAACCGGCATCGGATTGCAGATATTCCGAAAATCGGGAAACAATTGGCTGCAAACCACTACGACCGACTATAAAACACTGGCCGAGCAGAATGCCCGCGGGGAAGAAATGTCACACAAAACGGATCTTACAGAAGAACCGGAAGACTACCACGAACAAGAATAATCAAACGCACACCACCAGTCCGTCGTACGCGAGTGAGACGCCAGCAGGCAGTTCGTGCTGCACTGATTCATATACACCCATATGATGAGAAATATGTGTCAGATAAGCCTGCTTAGGCCGCAGATTCTCGATAATCTCCAGTGCCTGATTGAGATTGAAATGCGAGTAATGCGGTTCGCGTCGCAGGGCGTTTAACACCAGCACTTCCGCGCCGCGGCATTTATCCAGTTCTGCCGGCGCGATATAGTTGGCATCCGTGATATACACCACGTCATCCACCCGAAATCCGAGCACCGGCAACTCCTTGTGCATGGCACGTATGGGAATAAAGCGGATATCTCCTACCGTAAAAGGTTGTTCATCTATCGCAATCAGCTTTATCTGTGGCACACCCGGATATTCCTGCGGTTGAAATGCGTAGGAAAATTCCTTTTTGAGGACATCCTGCACCCGATTTTCTGCATATACAGAAATGGTTTTATCCAATAAATAATTGAAAGGCCGGATATCATCCAATCCCGCCACATGGTCCTTGTGGCCGTGTGTAAATACCACGGCATCCAAATCCCGGATTTTTTCGCGCAGCATCTGCGCCCTGAAATCGGGTCCCGTGTCTATCACCACGGAAGTTGTATCAGACTGAATAAACAGCGAGGTTCTGGTGCGGTTGTCGCGGGCATCGGCAGAGAGGCATACCTCGCACTGACAAGTAATGACAGGTACACCCTGTGAAGTGCCGGTACCGAGGAAAGTAAATCGTTTCATGCAGGAAAATATAACTTAACGTAGCAGAATGCGCAAATCATTATTCCAGTTCCAGTTTCTGCTGGCTCACTTTATTGAAAATCTCCAGTTGTTTTTCATCCAGGCCCTCCGTAGAAAGCTCTACCTGATGCATAATCTCAATCAGCGCGTTGATACGCGATTCCGTGTCATAGAATTTATTGATAACCGCCACGCGCTTATCCTGTAAAATACAATAACCCGACTGAAAGGATCCTTTTTCATAACGGACAATATATCTATTCTCCTTCATGATGGACTCCAACAATGATAAAGTCGTCGCATTATACCTAAAAGCCATGCCGTAAAATTAGCCAATATACCACAGAACACCGCAAGTATTTTTGCACAGGAAAAAATATTTCAACATAAACTGATTCTACCGGTTTTATGGAGTAATCATCGGCAAAAAGCGATATATTAGCTGAACGATTTACGGCATATGCTTTCCAAGAAAACAAAATACGCGATTAATGCGCTGGTGTATCTGGCCAAAAAGCCTTACAAAGAGCCTGTTCTCATCAGTGAAATTGCGGAAAAAGAACATATTCCGAAGAAGTTTCTGGAAACTATCCTGCTGGACCTGCGCAATGCGGGCATCCTGAATTCGAAAAAAGGAAAAGGCGGTGGCTACTACCTGATTAAGCAGCCTTCCGAAGTGAACCTTGCGGAAATCATCCGCTATTTCGACGGCGCCATCGGACTGCTGCCGTGTGTGACGCACAAATACTACGAAAAGTGCGAAGAATGCGAAGACGAAGTAACCTGCGGCATCCGCCACGCTTTCTTGGCTATCCGCAATGAAACCGTAGAAATGCTGAAAAAAGACACATTGGAATCCATCATCAAAACAGAACAGAAACTGAAGAAAAATGCTGCAAAATGACACTTTGCAATTCCTCCGCGAACTAAAGGAGAACAATAACAAACCTTGGTTTGAAGCGAATAAAACAAGGTATCAACAGGCGCAGGCCGACATCCTTCACATGGTGGAAAGATGGATACAGGACATGAGCCGGTACGATGAAGATTTATCGCTGCTCGATCCGAAGAAATGTGTTTTCCGCATCTACAGAGACGCCCGTTTTTCTGCCGACAAATCGCCCTATAAATCCAATCTCGGTGCCTACCTCAACAAGGGCGGCAAGGCCACCAATACAGCAGGATATTATATGCATATCGAACCCGGCAACTGCTTTTTCGGTGCCGGCAACTACATGCCCATGCCGGATGAACTGGCCAAAATCAGACAGGAAATCGACTATAATTTCGAGGATTTCAGAAAGATGGTCAGTGCTAAAAAATTCCACGACACCTTTGGTGCATTGAGTACGGAAAATAAACTCAAGCGCGCCCCCAAAGGTTACGAAGAGGACAACCCCGCCATCGAATACCTGAAACTCAAAGGATTTACCGTGTTCAAAAAAATGGACGACAGTGAGCTGCTGCAAAAAGATTTCCCTAAAAAACTGACACAGTTAAGCCTGCAGGCAAAGCCATTTGTAGACTTCCTGAATAATTCGCTGGCGTAATCTCAAGTTTAAATATTTACTAAACTTTCGGGAAGACCTCTCCTTTCCGTCTAAATTCAATAACTTCGATTATCATGACAAAAGAAGTTTCTTACCCCAAAGACAAAATCAGAATCCTGTTGCTGGAAGGACTGCACCAATCGGCCACCAACGAGTTTAACAAAAAGGGATTCACCAATATTGACAGCTACAAAGAAGCAATGACCGAAGAGGAATTGCTGAACTGCATCGAACACTACCATGTCATTGGCATCCGCTCCAAAACCAACCTGACGGCGGCAGTATTGGAAAAAGCCAAAAAACTGTTGTGCGTAGGTTGTTTCTGTATCGGCACCAATCAGGTGGACCTGAGAAAGGCAACAGAA
>JADLAH010000237.1 GCA_020848315.1 Chitinophagales bacterium
CGCACGGCTGCCTGCAATCCTGGACAACACAGGGCGTATTCCTGCTCAATGCCATCCTCACCGTGGAAGCCAACAAACCGGCGTCTCACCAGAAAAGAGGTTGGGAAGAGTTTACCAATGCCGCCATACAGCAACTCTCGCTGCAGCGGGAAGGCCTGATTTTTATGCTGTGGGGCAATTTCGCGCAGCAAAAAGCGGCCCTGATTGACGAGCGCAAACACACCATCCTGAAAGCGCCGCATCCTTCGCCGTTTTCGGCACACACGGGCTTTCTGGGCTGCGGCCATTTTTCCAAAGCCAACGCCATCCTGACCGCCCGCGGCGAGTCGCCTGTCAACTGGCAAGTTTAACATAATTTACACATTTATCAGTAGCGCATATTTTCGGCATTATCACTACCTTTGCGAAAAGAATTTATGTCGTCTGTTTTTGGGATTATCGCTGCTGTTTATGGATTTCTGGCCGTCGCACTGGGTGCCTTCGGCGCGCATGCACTGAAAGAAAAGCTCGATGTCTATCAGCATTCCATTTACGACAAGGCGGTGAGCTACCAGTTTTATCACGTAGCGGCATTGCTGGCCGTCGCACTGCTTTCTTCCAGAATAGACTCCAAACTACTCAACGCTTCGGGTTGGTTTTTCACGGCCGGCGTACTGCTATTCAGCGGCTCCCTCTACCTGCTGGCCACCCGTTCCCTGCTCGGCCTCGACAGCCTGACACCCATCCTCGGCCCCGTAACGCCATTGGGCGGCCTTTGCTTCCTCGCAGGCTGGATTTTACTGGCCATTTCTTTCTCAAAACTGTAATAAAAATGCATCGTTGCAGACTTATTCTATCTGCAAGCTATTAAACACACACTCATGAAATCTCGTTTTCTGTTATTGTATATCCTGTTTCTTACAGGCACTCACCAACTGTTGGCGCAAGGTCCGCCCATGAATCAGCCGATTGGCCGCATCAGCGGAAAAGTGGTGGACGCAGGCAAAAACACACCACTGGAATATTCTTCCGTGACTATTCAAAGCCTGAAGGATTCGTCATTGCTGATGGGATCGCTGGTGGATGAAAAAGGATTTTTTGAAATCACCAAAATTCCGTTTGGCGCCTACAAACTCACCATTTCGTATGTGGGCTACAAGGATTTTGTACAGCAGCCGGTACTGGTGATTCCGCCCGACAAAATGGATGTAGCGCTCGGGACGCTGAAAGTGGAAGAAGATGCCAAAGTATTGCAGGAAGTGCAGATTACAGCGGAAAAAAGCTTCATGCAGCTGAATGCGGAAAAGAAGATTTTCAACATGGAGAAAAACACGATTTCCGCAGGTGGAACAGCCATTGACGCGCTGAAACAGGTGCCGATGGTGGAAGTGGACCAGGATGGCAACCTCTCGATGCGAGGCTCCGGCAATCTGCGGGTGTTCATCAACGGAAAGCCATCCGGTATCACCATCAACAACACCAAAGCCATTCTGGACGCGATTCCGGCATCCCAGATTGAAAGCATTGAAATCATCAATAATCCATCCGCAAAATACGATGCGGAAGGTGAAGTGGGCATCATCAATATTCAGTTGAAGAAAAATACAAAAGTCGGACTCAACGGAACATTCACCGTAGGTTATGCGACCAAATACGATGCAAATACCGGTGTAAGTATTAACTTCCGCAAAAACAATATCAGTTTTTCAAGCAATTATTCCTTCCGTTTCAACGAAGGTTTTTACAAAGGCAACAGCAACCGCTATAATTTCCCGGGCTTTGTATCGCCTTATTACCTGAATACAAGCGACAGAGGCACTTTCAGAAACATTAACAACACCTTATCCGCCAACCTCGACTGGGATATCAAAGAAAAAAACACCTGGTCGTTCAACGCGCTGGGTTCCTATTCACCGGGCTTTTCTGACGGATTAAACAATATTACCTTCCTGGACTCGGCGGTGAATTTCGTCAATAAAATACAGCGATATACAGACGCAAAAAACAACAACTGGAATGCGGAAGTGACCACTACCTACCGCCGCGTTTTCAAAGATAAAAGCAACGACCTCGTGCTGACGGGAAATTACGCGCGCACCTTCCGCGAAGGCAAGCCGGAATACACGCAATATGAGGTGGATGAAAACGACATCACACTGCTTCCATTTCCATTCTTTGAGCGGAATACCAATGGCAGCTACGCGCATACCGGCTATGTGCAGGGCGATTTCACGCAGCCGTTTGAAAAGGCCAAAGGCAAATTTGAGACAGGCTACAAATTTTCGGCTCGCAGCCTGGTGTCCGATTTGTATGCCGATTCACTGGACAATGCATCCCAGACTTTCATTACCAATCTCGGCCTGACCAACAGCTATGACTATCGCGAATTTATCCACGCAGCCTATGTTATCTGGAGTCAGACGGTAAAAAAATTCAGCTACAAAGGCGGCGTCCGCCTCGAAAATACGCAAATCCGGGGTATACAATCGGTGGGCAATATCACGGATAAACAATCTTATTTCGATTATTTCCCATCCGCGTCCATGTCGTATAAGTTACCGAAAAATAACGACCTGCAGCTGGCATACAGCAAACGCATCAACCGACCAACACCGGAAATGCTGAATCCTTTCGGGCAATATTCGGATCCATACAATATCCTTACGGGTGATCCTAAAACGAAACCATCCTATACGCATGCGGTGGAACTGACGCATTCCAAATCTTTCAAAAAAGGGATTTTCTTCAGCACAACGGTCTATTATCGCTACGCGACCAATGTCTTCACCCGATATCGCGTTGTAGACACCGCCGGCCGCTCGATTGTATCCTTCGGCAATCTGGAATCCGGCCAGAATGTGGGCGTGGAATTTACCAACCGTTCTACCATCACCAAATGGTGGAACCTGATGGTGACCGCGAATCTGTTCCAGAATAAAATCAAGGGCGATGTGCCGAACGGCGAAACCGATGCCAGCACCAACAGCTTTCAGTACAATTTCAGAATCATGAATACCTTCACATTCTGGAAAGGCGCGAGCCTGCAGTTGATGGTCAACTACCGCAGTAAAATCAAGTATCTGCAAGGAACCATACGTCCGATGGTATTCGCCAGTCTCGGATTCCGCAAGGATTTCCTCAAAGACAACCGCGCGAGCATTGCCGTCAACATCAACGATATTTTCAACACGATGTACTTCGGCATTTCCAATGATGGTTCCACCTTCAGCAGCACCACTAACCGCTACTGGGAAAGCACGGTGGGCAGCATTACCTTCAGCTATCGCTTCGGGAAATCAGATGCGAAACCGGGCATGCCGGGCAAGAAGAAAAGTAATTTTGAAGACAGTGGCAGCGGTGTGGAAGGCGGAGGCGGATAGATTTATTTCTTTCCGAATTTAAATTCATAAATCATATCACTGAAGACCTTGTCTTTGTAGTATCGGCCGAAGTATTTGTCTTTATAAATAAAAACATAGTATTTGCCATCCTTGAAAAGTCCGGCTTTGCGCGCGGCCTTCAGCGCTTCCATGCATTCTGTTTTTTTATCTTCCGCGGCATATGCACGAGCGAGATAGAAATAGGCCAGTCCATTATCATTGCTCATCAGAATCGCCTGATTGAAATCAGCACGCGCACCTTTGTAATCAAGCAGTTCTATCTTACAGTTACCGCGATCCACATATATTTCTGCTTTGTAGTTCACTAATGCGATGGCTTTATCAAAATACTTCAGTGCCTGTTCATATTTCCCTTGTTTGTGCAATACCCGTCCCAGAAAAAAATGGGCTTTTTCATCTTTTTCATTCAGCA
>JADLAH010000238.1 GCA_020848315.1 Chitinophagales bacterium
AGCTCATTTATTTTGGAATAATGATCGAGGATACCGCCATACATGCGCAGCAGTGCCTTTATAATCGGCACAAATTCGGAATGGGCTACTTCAAAACGATATAGCGTCGGTTTGTCCACCCTGAATACTGCACGGGAGGGCATCCAAACGCCTTCCGAAAGCTGCATATAACCGGATTGCTCGAGAATTTTCAGGGCATTCAGCGTGATGTTGGCATCGAGATTAAATGCCCTGCAGAAAGTTACAATATCAAACGGATAGCTCCGCATCTGTCCGCTGCCCACCGCCACTTCAAAATGATTGCAGAGTGCATTATACACGCGTTTGATAACGGCAGCAGCCGGAAATTTGAGTTCATTCTTTTCCTGCAGCGTGGCAATATCCGCGGCTGTATACAGCAACACGGCATAAGCCATGTGACCGTCGCGGCCTGCACGGCCCGCTTCCTGGTAATAAGCTTCCATACTGTCCGGCACATCCACATGAGCCACCCATCGCACATCCGACTTATCAATCCCCATTCCGAAGGCATTGGTACAGACAATGACCTGAGTCTGCCGCTGCATCCAAGCTTCCTGCTTTTTGTTCCGCTCCGCGGCATTCAATCCTGCGTGATAGAAATCTGCGGAAATGCCATTTTTCTGCAGATACATCGCGAGCTCCCTGGTTTTGTTTCTGTTTCTGGCATAGACAATCCCGCTGCCTTTCAGCTTACTGATTATCTCCATCAGTTTCGGGAACTTCGCCGCTTCCTGACGCACTACAAAACGGAGATTGGGTCTCGCAAATGACTTCTTAAAAATAGCCGGCTTTTTCAATGCCAGTTTTGTCACAATATCCTCCTGTACTTCCGGCGTCGCCGAAGCAGTGAGCGCGAGTACGGGCACTTCGGGATGATGCTTGCGTATCTCCGCAATTTCAAGATAAGGCGGCCTGAAATCATAACCCCACTGCGACACGCAATGCGCCTCATCCACCGCAATAAGATTCACTTTCATCCGCTTGAAACGCTCGATGAACAACTCCGTTTTCAGTCGCTCGGGCGATACATACAGCAGTTTGTAGTACCCGAACTGACAATTATCCAGAATCACGTCTATTTCGTGATAAGTAAGTCCACTGAAAATAGCCGCCGCCCTGATATCTCTTTTTTTCAATTGTGCCACCTGGTCTTTCATCAGGGCTATGAGCGGCGACACAACAATACAGATTCCCTCCTTTGCGAGTGCAGGAATCTGAAAGCAAAGTGACTTACCGCCGCCCGTCGGCAATAAACCGACAGTATCTCTGCCGCTCATCACCGATGCGATAATTTCGGATTGCGGAGAGCGGAAAGCGGAATAGCCGAAGGTTTGCTGTAATATTTCGAGGGCGGTGCTCACTGTTCAAAAATACAACCTATTCACAGGAATAAGTAGCTTCGGGACAAATATTCTGTTGTATGAATATCTTATCCGAAAACAAATGAGACTTATATTTCAGCAGAATGATTAACTTCGTTCAAAACAAAGTATATGTCATTAGAAGCGAGTGAACTCATCCTGAATCCGGACGGCAGTATTTATCACTTAAACCTGCTTCCGGAAGATATTTCCGATACTGTTTTTCTGGTGGGCGACCCTGACAGAGTGGAAGAAGTCTCCAGATATTTTGACCGTATTGAGGTAAAAAAACAAAAACGCGAATTCGTCACCCACACCGGCTATATCGGAGATAAAAGGCTCACTTGTATTTCCAGCGGAATAGGAACGGATAATATCGATATTGTGCTGACGGAACTGGATGCACTGGTGAATATGGACTTAAACACCCGCACACCAAAAAGTGAGCTGACATCATTGCACCTGATTCGCATCGGCACCTGCGGTTCGCTGCAGCACGACATTCCGGTGGACAGTTTCCTGGCCAGCGAATACGGCATTGGTCTGGATGGCTTGCTCGGATTTTACAATTTTGACATCACACCGGAAGAACACGATTTTCTGGCACCGATTATCCCCATTGTACAGCACCTCGGCGTGCATCCCGTGGTGGTAAAAGGCTCCGATATGTTGCTCGATACAGTGGGCAAAGATATGCGCAAAGGAGTAACGCTCACCAACTGCGGATTCTACGGACCACAGGGGCGCACCGTCCGCATCGCGCCGAAAGACAAATCCTATATTGACAAACTATCCGCACTGGTATTGCAGGGCGGCAGAAGATGTACTAACATGGAAATGGAGACATCCGCGATTTACGGGCTTAGTAAAATACTCGGACATCAGGCTTTATCCTGCAATGCCATTTTAGCGAACCGCGTGGATGGCACTTTCAGCGCTGATCCGCACAAGGCTACAGACCTGCTGATACGACATGTATTGGAAAAAGTTACCGCTTCCTGATTAGAAACAATACATCACCTGTTTGTCGGGATGCAGTTTCCGCATGAACAATTCCAGTCCCTGCTGCAACTGTGGCGTCAGACTGTAATGAATGGTCTCCATGAAATATTTTTCCACGGAAAAATAATCGGAATCCAGTTGTGCAAACTGACTGAATAATGCGGCTCTGTGGTCGAGGCCATATTGCAGCGACGCGGCAAATTCAGCCAGAAAACCGGACGGCAGCGTGCGACAGCTCACCCAGGCAGCAAATACGAAAGGTAGTCCTGTATGTAGTTTCCAGTGTTCCGCCAGGTCGTACACATAACTAAAGCGTTTGTGAAGATGTATGGCTCTGTCGCCAATGACAACGCCCGCCGTTTTACCACCGATTTCACTTTCATATCCCGGGAATGCATTCGCGAAAACGACTTCTTTTTTCCAGTATTCGCGGCACAGTATCTGCACTAACTGCACGGAAGTGCGCGACTGATAGTCGAGATAAATAGTCTCAATTTCTTCGAGGGGTACTTCTGAAAACAGGCATACCGTATCCACTTTTCCGTCAGCGCCGATGCAATAAGGCGCGACAATCTGCGGATTGGTGAGCAAAGGAATAACGGCCACCGGCACCAGTCCGATATCCACCTCACCGCTTATCAGCTTCTCGGCACACATCGCCGGAAAGTGCTGCACCAGATTAATATTCTGCAATAAGTCGGTATGTTCCAGTCCGTAAAGAAAGGGTTTGGTATTGAGATATGAAACGGCTGAAATGGTATGCATAACTGTACATTTTAACGGCATTGCCGTTCATTAGGAATGAGCAGAACCGGAATTTGTATTCAGGTGAGAGATATCATTTTCCAGATCAAGGGAAAACTTGTTTCCATCAAAACGGAGGACATACAATCCGGTGTTCTGATGATCAAATTCATCCATGGCAGAAACAGGCTTTTCCAGCAGCAGACACATCAGCACGCGCAATGTTCGTCCGTGTGTACAGACGAGCACCGACTGATGTTCCGACTGTTTGATTTCTTCCACAAACGGAATCAGCCTGTCTGCCAGATCCTGAGCGCTTTCGCCGCCTTCAATCTTGATGGTCAGGTTTCCTTTCGCCCAACTTTCGATGATATCGTAATACTCTTTCTGTAAAGACTTATCGTGTTCCACCCCTTCGAAGATGCCCCAATCTATTTCATCAATATTCTCCCGGATTTCATGTGGGATATTTTTACTGATAAAATGTGCTACCGTCTGGTGCGTGCGTTTGAGTTTGGAAGTATAGACCACGTCAAAATCTACCGGATGGTATTTATCGAAGAATGCCTGTGCCTGCCTGCGGCCGGTTTCATTGAGGTCGGAATTAACGCCACGTCCCTGCACCACCTGCTTCACGTTAAAGTCTGTCTGTCCGTGACGAATAATATAGATTGTTTTTTTCATGCCTACCAAAGGAAGTCTGTCAGCAAAAATACAAACAATATCAGCAAATAAGGAATGGCCATGCTATTTTGCGACTTGCTCATCCATAACCTGTAGAAACTGTGTGTAATAAGTGATACCACAAACCATCCAATAAAATTATCCCATCCCGGATAATCCTGTCCTAGCCATACCCACAATTGATGTTTGACGGCAAAAAATTCCAGCAGCACATCGAGCAACACCATCATGGATGCACCGGTAATTACTTTCAACACTTCATTTCTTAGTCGTATCCGATTCACCACCAGGCCTGTGCAATATGTCAGCACTATCCAGTTGACACCGATAATCAGTGGTACTTCTATCACTTTCCAACCCAACCGTTGTGTGTAATAATAATCGCCGAATAAATATCCCGTATGTACACCAATTGCCTCCGCCAGAAATCCGGTCAGGAATACAGCGACACAGAAAAGCAGGGCATATCGGGAAGCAAGATGATGGAATAATGCCACAATAATGGCAGAAAGCAAGAGATTGAATACACTCAGCTGACTGAATACCGGCGCTGTTGCAGGTAGATTCAGGCCGACGACACCGACAATATGAATGATAACGAGCTGAATCAGCACCGAGTTTTTATGTCGCTGCAGGAAGGCTCTTATGTTGTTTTCTTTTTTCATTATCCGATTGAATCAGGTCGGCGGTAATTTTTGCAGACAACAAACAGACCGGCACACCACCGCCGGGATGCACACTGCCGCCGCAAAAATACAAATCTTTTATGTCGGAAGAAAAATTGGGATGACGCAAAAAGGAACTCATCACTTTATTGGAGCTGTTGCCGTACAATGCGCCCATATAGGACTGTGTTACTTCCCTGATTTTCTGCGGGTGATTCACCACTTCCGTGGAGATGTAAGGACGGATATCCTCCCCGATCAGGCGGTTGATTTTTTCCGTCATGATATGTCTGTATTTTTCGACATATGCTTCCCAATCCTGTCCGCTATCGTGCGGTACGTTAATCAGCGTAAACCAGTTTTCTCCGTCCGGCGCGGCATGATCCGGATTTACTTTAGAACTGACAAAAATATAGACCGTAGGATCCTTGCTGATTTCCCCGCGGGAAATCGCCCTGAACTCCTGCTCGTAATCGGAAGAAAACAGGATATTGTGCACATCCAGTTGCGGGAATTTCTTTTTCATTCCCCAATAAAAAATAATCACAGAGGTCGATTTTTCCTGGCGTGTATATCTTACCGGTTCTTTGTGATGCGACAGCAATTTGCTGTAAGCAAAATTGATATCCATATTGCAGACGATGGTGTCCGCACGGTAAACTGCACCGGCCACTTTTACACCCACCGCCTTTTTGTGTTGTACTACAATCTCATCAACAGTGGTGTTTAAATGAAACACCACGCCCATTTCCTGTGCCAGTTTATACAGATTCTGTGTGATGGAAGGCATGCCATCCTTCATGATGTATCCGCCGCGATTAAATTCAGGATGCGCGATAATATTCAATACAGACGGCGCCTTATATGGATTGGAACCGTTATAGGTCGCATATCTGTCGAACAGTTGTACAATGCGTTTATCTTTGAATACCGATTCATTCTTTTTGTGAATCGTGCGGAATAATCCCATTTTCATCGGATTGGTAAAAAAGATATCCGCCGCATTCTGCGTGAGATAGGTATTCCATCTGTGCAGAGATTTGCGTAAGAAAGTGTGTTCTGTCAGATCAAATATTTCATGCAGATATTGCAGATAAGAAAGTACCGTTTCCTTTTTCTCCTTTGTCTTTTCGGCTATTTCACCGGCCAGTTTATTTTTATCCGCATAGGCATTCAGGGTGGTACCATCTTCATAAAAATATTTTGTAATCGGATCGAGGCGGATGTATTCATAATAATCGGACGGACGTTTGCCGCACAACTCAAACAACTCATCTACCAGTTCGGGAAAGGTAAGCAGAGACGCACCGAGTCCCCACTGATAACCATCCTGTTTTATCCAAGACACTTTGCCACCTACGGTGGGATTGGATTCAAATACGGTGACCTGATATCCCTGCGCGGACAGCCGTATAGCAGCAGCGAGACCGGCAATACCCGCACCGATAACAATAACAGATTTCTTCATTATTGCAGCAATTTGGCAGGACTTAAACGGGTTTGAAAATAGTTGCGGAATACGAGTGGTATCAGCAGCATAATCTTATGCAGGTTATTCACCCGGATACGCGCCGACTTTAAATGATCTACTGAAGTATTTCTGATTTTTTCGAAAAGTCTCAGGTAGTATTTGTATGCCAGCAAGACACCGCATTTCGCGCCTTCCGGCAATTGCATAATGCCTTCGTATGCCAGTTGGAAATCACGCAGGATATCTTCTTCAATTTCCTGTTTCTCTCTTCCTGAAATCGCGTTGAAATTGACATTCGGAAAATACATACGACCAAGGCCGTTATAATCATCTTTAATATCCCGCAGGAAATTTACTTTCTGAAAAGCCGCGCCCAATGATCTCGCAGGTGCTTTTAACTGCTCATACAATGCAGGATTATCTTTGCAGAATACCTTCAGACACATGAGTCCTACTACCTCTGCAGAACCATAAATATAGGTTTGATAAAGATTTGCATCGTACTGGATGTCTTTCAAATCCATATACATACTATCAAAAAATGCGTTGATCAAATCGAGCGGAATCTGATACTGATTTACCGTCTGCTGAAACGAATGTAGTGCCGGATTCAGCGAGATACCAGATGCTATGGCCTGCATAGTGTCTTGTTTGAAGGTATCCAGTAGTTGCTCTTTCGGATAGCCGTGAAAGGTATCCACTATCTCATCTGCCAACCGGACCATACCGTATATCGCATAAATCGGGTCGCGGTACTCCGGACTGAGTGTTTTAATTCCCAGCGAG
>JADLAH010000239.1 GCA_020848315.1 Chitinophagales bacterium
CGATAACCGCAAACGTTTCGTGGAACAATTGCCACCCAATTCCATGGCGATTTTATTTGCCAGCGATGAAATGCCCCGCAGTGCCGATCAGGCTTTCGTGTTTCGTCAGAATCCGGATTTATTCTGGTTGTCCGGCATCGATCAGGAAAAGACGATATTGATTATCTATCCCGACTGCCCGAATCCGATGTATCGTGAAGCACTGTTTCTGCGCAAAACAAATGAATACATCGCTGTTTGGGAAGGCCATAAATATACACAGGAAGAAGCCCGCACAGCGTCCGGTATCAAACAGGTTTTCTGGGAAGAAAGCTTTGAGCCTGCTTTGCGCAGCCTGATGACCTACTGCGATCGTGTTTTTGTGAATATCAACGAGAACGACCGTGCCGACAATGTCGTGCCGTACAAGGATATCCGTTTTGCCAATGAACTGAAATACCAGTATCCGGCGCACGAAATCAAACGACTCGGTCCGATAATGGCTAAACTGCGTGCCGTAAAACATCCGCTGGAAGTGGAATTGATACAGAAAGCCTGCAATATCACCAGAGACGCATTCGTGCGTGTGCTGAAATTTATGAAACCGGGTGTGATGGAATACGAAGTAGAGGCGGAAATCATCCATGAGTTTATCCGTCAGCGCGCTACAGGCCACGCTTACACGCCTATCATCGCGAGCGGATACAGTGCCTGCGTATTGCACTACATCGAAAATAACAAACCCTGCAAAGATGGCGATCTTGTGCTGATGGACTTTGGTTCCGAATATGCCAACTACGCATCTGATCTGACGCGCACCATTCCGGCCAACGGACGTTTCACGCAACGTCAGAAAGATGTCTATAATGCCGTATTGCGTGTCATGAAACAGGCAAAAACCATGCTGCGGCCGGGTGTTATTCTCGCCGATTACAACAAAGAAGTGGGCTGGATAATGGAAAGTGAACTCAT
The DNA here is from genome assembly GCA_020848315.1 of Chitinophagales bacterium. GTDB lineage: Bacteria > Bacteroidota > Bacteroidia > Chitinophagales > JADIYW01 > JADJSS01. Next base: position 952 of record JADLAH010000239.1, read on the forward strand.
CGGACTCGGACTGTTGGATAAGGATAAAGTAGCGAAACAGGATCCGGACAATCCACTGTATAAGAAATATTTCATGCACGGCACCTCTCACTTCCTCGGTATCGATGTGCACGATATCGGCAACCGCTACGCACCGATGGAAGTCGGCAATGTATTCACCTGTGAGCCGGGTATCTACATTCCGGAAGAAAAGCTGGGTATCCGCATCGAGAATGATATCCTGATTACGGAAGATGGTATCGTGGATCTGATGGCCGACATTCCGGTAGAGGTGGAGGAAATAGAATCTATCATGAATTCATAGTGCAGAAGATGGCAGACTCACCACTCACAGCAATCTGTGCCGAATTGAAGGAAGTACTGTCACATTTCGAAAAGGGAAGTGTGGCGGCGCGTGTGAATCTACCCGGCAGATACGATTTATACAGCGAGCAAAAGGTGATACTGAATGGCCGTCCGCGCGCAGATATGTATTTCGCGTCCGTGATAATGCAAAAAAACTATGTAGGTTTTTATTTTATGCCCGTTTATACGCATCCGGAGGTCATCCGTCCTCAACTGCATCCCGATTTGTTGAAACGGCTGAAAGGAAAGTCCTGTTTCCATATCACAGCTTTAAATGCTGATATGAAGATGCATATCAGGCAAGCATTGGAAACGGGATACCAACTCTATTGCAATAACGAATGGATTTCCTGACGGCAAACTGATTCCCCTGCTATGCTCGATAAAACCGAAGGTATTGTGTTAAAAACCACCCGATATGCGGAATCCAGCGTAATCGTAAAGATATTCACCCGCAAGTTCGGCATTCTCAGTTTTATGGTGCAGGGCGTGCGCAGCAGCAGAAATAAACAAAAAGGCAATTTGCTGCAACCTTTGCACGTGCTGGATCTGGAAATCCAGTTGAAAGAACACCGCGCCCTGCATACCATCAAAGAATACCAACCGGCCTATATCTACAAGCAGATGTACATGGATATGCTGCGGCAGAGTGTGGCCATCTTTTGCATTGAATTGATTGCAAAATGCATGAAGGAACAGGAAGTAAATGAACGCTTGTACGGATATCTTGCTTCCTTTCTGCTCGAACTCGATACGTCACAGGAACGTATCCAGATGAAACCATTGTTTTTTTTAATGGAGTTAGCGAGCTTGTTGGGTTTTGAATTGTCCTTGCAACATATTTCGGAGGGTAATTATTTCAATCTGGCATCCGGCCGCTTCGAACACACGCTGTCCGGTTCTCAGCCATGCCTGAACGCGCATGAAACAATGCTGTTCAAAAAGCTGATGGTGATGTATTATGAAAAAGACCATGACGTGCAGCTTTCTGCGTCGGAACGTACCTTGCTGTTCGATAAATTGCTCTTGTATTTCCGCTGGCATGTCGATGATTTCTCATCACTGAAATCACCGGCCATTCTGCACGAAGTATTGAAATAGCGGATATTACATGCCGCCGGCTTTCAGCTTTTCCGCATTTTCTTCAAACGTCAGCTTGTCGATGATATTCTGGATGTCGCCGTTCATGATTTCGCCCAGATTGTATAAAGTCAGATTGATGCGATGGTCGGTCACGCGGCCCTGCGGATAGTTGTAGGTGCGAATCTTTGCGCTTCTGTCGCCTGTAGATACGAGTGTTTTTCTTTGTTTGGCAATGGCCTCATTGTGTTCATTCAGCGCTTTTTCATATAAACGGGTACGGAGCACTTTCATAGCGCTTTCGTAGTTTTTGTGCTGCGAGCGTCCGTCCTGACATTCCGCGATGATACCCGTCGGTAAGTGCGTCAGTCGCACGGCAGACTCCGTTTTGTTGACGTGCTGACCACCGGCACCCGATGCACGGTACACATCTTTCTTGATGTCAGCCGGATTGATTTCCACATCCACTTCCTCTGCTTCCGGCAGTACTGCCACTGAGGCCGCGGAAGTGTGTACGCGTCCCTGCGATTCCGTTTCCGGAACGCGCTGCACACGGTGAACACCGGATTCATATTTCAGCACACCGTACACGCCGTCGCCCGATACTTCCACCACGACTTCTTTGTAGCCGCCTGCGGTGCCCGGATTTTCATTCATCACTTCGGTCGTCCAGCCTTTATTCTCGCAGTATTTCAGGTACATACGCAATAAGTCGCCGGCAAAAATACTCGCCTCGTCACCACCCGTGCCGGCGCGGATTTCCAGAATGGCATTCTTGTCATCTTCCGGATCTTTGGGAATCAGCAGGTAGCGTATCTCTTCTTCCAGTCCCGGAAGTGATTTTTCCTGTTCATCCAGTTCTGCTTTCGCCATTTCCCGCATTTCCGGGTCTTTTTCTTCCTGCAGTACTTGTTTGTTGAAGTCTATATTCGACAACAGATTTTTGTATTTTTCATAAGCCTTCACGATAGGCTCCAGATCTTTGTAGTCTTTGGAGATTTTCTTGAATTTTTGCATATCGCCCACCACAGCCGGGTCGCTCAGCTGCGATTCAAGGTCTTTATATCGGAAAAAGATGAGTTCTAATTTGTCTAACATGGCGTAAAATCGAGTGCAAAAATACACATTTTGTGCGAATTATTGATAAACGGCTTCACAGGGTATTATCAAGCCTCAAATAATGTTGCAACCTGTAAAATCGATAAAAAATAAGACCTGTTAATACTCATTTTAACTGTTTTGGTGTAGTTTTTGTGGTAAGAATGAACACTATTAAACCAATGGACTGCCTATGCACCCAACTGCAGCGAACAATACCCGGTATTTCGTCAATATAATCTCCACCATCCGTCCGAAGCGGTCGGATGATGATGCGTCCGCCAAACAAGGGCTGTTGTCATTTATAAACGGGTTGGAAGAGTATCCGCAGCAGTTACAGGAATTTCAGCAGCAATGCCGCGAATTGCTGGTTTCGTCCGATGTACAGCAATTGTTCGCCGATGGTAATGATGTTTTTGGCAGTGAAAACCTGTTGGAACAGCTGCTGAAGGATATTAAATACAGCATACTGCCTCCTTTGGTGAAGGAAGATGCCCTGAGTAATAAAATCAGGCAGATTTTTTCTCATAAGAAAGATTACAGATGGGTGCTGGCTGTTCCGGATGAATACTGGTGCCGATTGCTGCTGTTGAGCGGTATTGACAACAGCTTTGTGAAACAGCAACTACAGCAGCAAATTCTGAATGCCACCGCGATTCTGTCTTACAAAATGGCGGCGCTCGGACTCGATGATGAATTTACAAAACGCTTCATGGTGGAAGGTGAACTGATGTCCCCGTTTCTGGAGCAGAATAAAGAAGTAGGACATTATCTGGAGTTGTATGAAAAAACAGAAACGGACCGGCACGAGGCGGTGCATACCAATCATCATATCATTGTGCTGCTGAACCAGTGCCTCAGCAGCATACAGACGATTCGCAAGAAAGCACCCGAGCATGGCACGAGTCTGAAACAGTCGTATTTGCTGAATAAAATCGAGTCGAATATCTCGCAGATGAAAATTCTGCTTGATATTCTGGATGATGACGGCTTTGACCTGCCGCGGCTGGTGGCGTATCTGAAGCAGGTTGTTTATAATGAAAATAACCGCTACAGTATCCGGCATACTTTGTCAAAAAATATTGGCAGTCTGGCTTATCAGATAGCCGAACATAAAGGCGTTACTGGAGAACATTATATCACCAGTCAGAAGGAGGAGTTTATCCATCATTTCAAAGCAGCTTTCGGCGGTGGATTTATAATTACATTAATGGTTTTTCTGAAAATCGGAGCATCGTCGTTCCCCACCACCGACTTCTGGAAGGCGGTATGTTACAGTATAATTTACGCGTCCGGCTTTGTGGTAATCCATCTGCTTGGTGGTACGGTGGCCACCAAACAGCCGGCGATGACCGCTTCGGCGCTCGCTCGTGAACTGGATAAAGGCAAGAATGGAAAATACAATCTGCAAAGTATTGCCTTGCTGATGTCGCAGGTGAGCCGCAGTCAGATTATTGCTGTGGTCGGCAATCTGATAGCGGTATTTCCGGCCACATTACTGGTTGCTTTGTTGTTGGATATGGTTTTTGATTTTCAGGTGACGGATGCCGGACATGCCTGGCAGTACCTGCAGGAAATTCATCCGCTGTATTCCCTGAGCGCATGGTATGGCGCCATCGCGGGCTTTTATTTATTCCTCTCCGGTATTATTACGGGCTATTTTGACAATGCCGTAGTATATAGTAGCATTCCGGAACGCATTCGCCGACATCCGAAATGGGTGAAGGTGCTGGGTGAGCGCAGGCTGGCCAGACTTGCGGACTATCTGGAGCATAATCTCGGTGCGGTGATGGGGAATATTATGATTGGTATATTTCTCGGAACAGCCACCTTTCTCGGAAAGGTATTCGGACTGCCGTTTGATATCCGGCACGTTACCATCTCCACAGGATTGTTTGCCGTCGCATTGGAAACGCTGTCATTTGCCGTCGGATTAAAAATGCTGTTCGGTGTGCTTGCCGGTTTATTTTTTATCGGCTTGTTCAATATCCTTTCCAGTTTCGGATTCGCTTTCTATGTTGCGCTGAAGTCCAGGAATATTGACACTGCACAATTGTGGCAATTGCCGTTGTTGCTGTTGAAATATTTCATGAAATATCCGCTGGATTTCTTCTATCCGC
>JADLAH010000240.1 GCA_020848315.1 Chitinophagales bacterium
TGGGCAATGAAACGATGTGGGGGTTTGTTATCCGTTTCTGGGAAAACTGCCAGATATACATCTCCTCCAGATTCTATTATGTATTGGGCTTCAGGGAAGAAATGTCGCCCAACAGCATTGCATTGACACTGATTACCATCGGTATTCTGTTGTGGTCGTTGGTGCTGATGCATAAGAAAAAACAATACACCCTGATTTTCACCACTTTGTTTTACGCGGGTCTGCTGGCCGTTACATTTGTATCGCTGCACACATCCTGGGGACAAACCCGATTAATTATGCTGTTTTTGCCCTTTATGCTGTTTACGTTTTTCTATCTGATCTATTACTATTCCGTGCAACTGGAGATACTGCAATATTTGTATCTGGTAGTGGTGCTTATTCTTTTCCTGAAGAGCTTTACATTAACTGCCATGCAGGCAAAAGAACGCTTCCCGGTATTTACTGAAAACATCGGTGGAGATGCCACTTTCGGCTACACACCAGACTGGCAGAACTATATCAAAATGACGAAATGGTGTGCAGAGAATCTGCCGAAAGAAAACATTGCCGTACGAAAAGCACCGATGTCGTTTATCTTCTCCGAAGGAAAGGAGTTTTATCCTATTTATAATACGCCGACAGAGAATCCGGATTCCTTGCTGATACCGCTGAGAAGTGCGAAAGTAAATTACATCATGCCTGCCGAATTACGGGCCAATCCTGCCACGTATATTGAAGGTCAGATAATCGGCACCGTGCATCGCTATATGTATTATGTGATGACCAAATATCCGGATGCGTTTGAGTTTGTGCACCAGGAAGGCGATTTGGAAAAAGCCCAACTCTACAGAATCAAGTGGAATTACATTGACAGTATTCAAGGAAAGAAATAGTATCTCTTTCTTTAGTATCTTTGTGTTCATGGATAATAAGATATCCCATCTGGATTTACCGGAAACCACCCTGGAACACAGGGCTATCATTCTGCGCAAACCTTTCCTCAAAAGGATATATGTGGATTGGTATATGCAGTTTAAAATGTACTGCATGCATCATAAGGGCACCGGAAAAGTCGTTGAAATTGGTTCCGGCGGCGGGTTTCTGAAAGATATCTTTCCGGAAGTAATCACCTCAGACATCCTGCAGCTGCCCGTCTGCGACATGCAGTTTTCCGCAGAAAAGATGCCATTCGAAGATAATTCTCTGAAGGCCATCTTCATGCTGAATGTGTTACATCATATTCCGAACAATGAAGCCTTTCTCTCGGAAGCGCAGCGCACGCTGCAATCCGGAGGATGTATCTATATGATAGAACCGGCCACTACCTGGTTTTCTAAATTTATCTATAAAAACTTCCATCACGAGCCGTTTGATGAAACGGTGCAAAAATGGGATTTCCCGAGCAAAGGACCATTGAGCGATGCCAACGGAGCTTTGCCCTATATCATTTTCAAAAGAGATATCCAACGGTTTAATCAGTTGTATCCGCAACTCGAACTGCATTCTCTGCGGTATCATACACCTCTGAAATATTTATTGTCCGGTGGCTTATCCAAGCCATCCCTGCTGCCCGCATTTCTATACAATTTCATCTCTTTTATAGAAAAAATGCTGACACCGCTCATGCCCCGTATCGCACTTTTCCAAACAATCATCGTCCGAAAAAAATAAGTCCGCATGCTCTCATCGCCTCGCAAACAAACCATCTATCAGCATTTCGAATCGATTGCGGCCAACTACACCCAATACCGCAAACGCTTTTCGTATTACGGCAATGATATCATACAGTATTTCAATTTTTTCATCGCGGAAACGGACAGTGTGCTGGAAATCGGCTGCGGCTGCGGCGAGACTATTCATCAGCTGAAAGCGAAGGAAAAAACCGGCATCGACTTCAGTCCGAAGATGATAGACATCGCGAAAGCCAACTATCCTGATACGCAGTTCCATGTGATGGATGCCGAAAACATTACGCTGGATAAGAAATACGACGTCATTATTTTCAATAATATCATCGGCTATCTCGACAATATCCAGGATGTTTTTTACGCCATCAAGAAAAACTGCCACGAGCACACCCGCGTCATTATTTCCTATTACAACCACTGGTGGGAGCCGCTGCTGAACCTCGGGGAAGCCATCGGCTACAAGGCAAAATCGCCGCAGCAAAACTGGCTCAGCGACATGGATATCGCGAACCTGTTGTATCTCTCGGGTTTTGAAACCTACCGCACCAACCGGCGACTGCTGCTGCCGGTTTATATCCCGATTTTATCCTGGCTCATCAACAAATACATCGCCAAACTGCCGCTGTTCAAATCGCTGTGTCTGAATCAGTTTTTATTTGCAAGACCGCTGCTCAACTATACCGAAACGGAAGTAGCGGAGAAATATTCGGTGAGCATCTGCATACCGGCACGCAACGAAAGCGGCAATATTGAGAATGCCATTCTGCGCCTGCCAAAATTCGGCAAACATCAGGAAATTATCTTTGTGGAAGGCAATTCCAGCGACGACACCTGGCAGAAAATACAGGAAATACAGGCTAAATACAAAGATACGCACGATATCAAAATCGCGCAGCAGGAGGGCAAAGGAAAGGGCGACGCCGTGCGCAAGGGCTACAGCATCGCGACGCAGGACATTCTGATGATACTGGATGCCGACCTGACCATGCCGCCGGAAGAATTGCCGAAATTCTACTACGCCATTGCCACCGGCAAAGCGGAGTTTATCAATGGCTCGCGCCTCGTCTATCCGATGGATAAGGAAGCCATGCGTTTCCTGAATACGCTCGGTAATAAGTTCTTCAGCCGCGTGTTTACATGGCTGCTGGAACAACCTATCAAAGACAGCTTGTGCGGCACAAAAGTGATGTTCCGGGAAGATTATCTGAAGCTCATTCAGAACCGTAAGTTCTTCGGCGATTTTGACCCGTTCGGCGACTTCGACCTGCTGTTCGGGGCTTACAAGCTGAATCTGAAAATCATTGATCTGCCGATACGCTACAAGGAACGCACCTACGGCACTACCAATATTTCCCGCTTTCAAAACGGATTCATGCTGCTGCGCATGTGCTGGTTTGCTGCAGGAAAAATTAAGTTCTGGTAATAAAAAATCCGGATTTCAGACATCCATCCATATAGCTTTAATCCCTGTATGAAATGATTCCTTATTGTTTGTAATAATCAAAGGATATTGGCGGCACACCACTTACATCAATATTGTATTTCAGTTTCAGCGCAGCACGTATTTCCGGGACAGACGGTATTCCTATTCTGTTTTTTATCAAAATTTCCACTTCCATCCCTTTAATGATTTTGCCATGATTTTTATTGGCTTTCACTTTCCATATTGCTGCACTCATCCTGAATCTTTATATTGAGTACAAAACTACAGACACACCACGCCAGAAGTTGTCGTAGTGCAAAAGATGTTTCAAAAAAATGTTGGAATAATTATTCCTTCGGTTTCTTTTCCTTCTTATTCGCGATAAAGTATTTGAGGAATATCACTTCTTTCTCTGAGAGGAAACGCCATTTCCCGCGTGGCAGATTTTTCTTGGTCAGGCCTGCATACAATACGCGGTCGAGTTTCTCCACTTCATAACCGAGATGCTCAAAAATACGGCGTACAATGCGGTTTTTACCGCTGTGTAATTCAATGCCCACAAAACGGTCATCGCCGCGTGGCAAGGTGTATTCCACCTGATCCACCTGCGCCTTTCCGTCTTCGAGTTCCAGTCCCGCCCTGATTTTCAGCAGGTCTTTCTGGTCGAGTGGTTTATCGAGTTCCACCTGATAGACTTTGGTCACTTCGCCACTCGGATGCGACAGTTTTTGCGCCAGCTCTCCGTCATTAGTCATCAGCAGTACACCGGTCGTATTCTTATCCAGACGACCCACCGGATAGAGACGGGCATCTTTGACAGTACTCACCAATTCCATCACGGTTCTGCGCTCGCGATCGTCGGATGTTGTGGTGAGCAAGCCTTTCGGTTTATTCAGCAGAATATATATTTTGCGTTCGTTGACAACTTTCTTGTTTTTAAATTTCACCACATCCTTGGGCTTCACTTTATAGCCCATCTCCAGCACTACCTGATCATTCACGGTTACATATCCGGCTTTGATATACTCATCTGCCTGTCGGCGCGAACACACACCGGCATTAGATATAAATTTATTCAGGCGTGTTTCATCCGCCTGCACTGATTCTTTGGGTGGCACAAAATTGCGCACCGTCTGCTCTATCTTATAGGCAAACGGGTCGTTTTTAGGTCCAAACTTTTTATTCTTTTGGAAATTAGTTTTGTTCGGCGACGTTGGTGCCGGCTGCATTTGCGGTCTCGATATTCTCTTTCTCACCGATTTGATTTTGAAGTTCTTCAAATTCTTTCAATTTTGGCAAATCGTCCAGCGAGTTGATACCAAAATAATCCAAAAATTGTTGGGTTGTTTTATATAATAGAGGCTTGCCTACTTCCTCGCTTCTTCCGGCTATTTCTATCAATTCCTTTTCCATCAGTTTCTGGATGGTATAATCGGCATTGACACCGCGAATAGTTTCAATAATACTTTTTGTGACAGGCTGTTTGTAGGCAATAATCGCCAGAGACTCCAAGGCCGCGTTGGTCAGTCGCTTCACAGCATTTCTGTTCAGGAACGCCGACACCGCAGTATGATAGTCTGCTTTGGTCAGAAACTGATAGCCGCCGCCTACTTCGCCCAACTCAAAAGGAAAGAGTTCGTTGGCATATTTTTCCGCAATCACGCGCAGTACACCTTCAATTTCTTCCTGCGTGTAAGGCGTTTCCGTCTGCTTATTGAAATAGTTCAATAAGTCTTCCACCTTCACCGGACTTTCGGCTGCAAAAATAATGGCTTCGATATTTTTCTGTATGTCTTCCACCTTACAAAGATACAAAATAGATGTGAGATTGATAAACGGCAATTTTTACGGCAATATTTTCTTTTTTTATACTTATTTTTAGGTTTTACACACATCATGCAATACACAAAATCCATTTTCTTACTATTGCTGGCACTGGTGACATTCACCCGCTGCAGCAAGGACAACACCGCGCCGATTACCAAAACTCAGGAACAACTGATTCTGGAAATGCTGTCGCAATACGCCGAAGATACGGCGGTCGTATCGACCGCGGAGCGTGCGTTCCTGAATGAGATCCGCGCTATCGCGAATGATGTGGAAGCCTTGTATGCCGGCGCAGAAGCCGAGCCCGACTATCAGGCGAAATATGAACGGCTGAAGGCGAATATCAGGGCGCGCATCGCGATAGTGACGCAGAAAGCCGATGACTTTTACCACCACTCACCAGAACAGATTACGCTGACGCGCAACGCGTTTGTGTTGATGAGCTACGATGCCTTGCAACGATATGCACCGGCTTTTTACTGGACTAAACTCGGCATTTTCGCGGCCAATGAAGTGCGTTCCGGCGTGGTCATTTGCTATATTCTGAAACGCGGTTTTGATTACCATCAGGTGAAATGGGTGCTCGACCCTGCCACCGGCGCAACAGCGGCGGATGTACTGATGGAGGCCACACAGATACTCATCGGCGGACAGCTGGATGTATTCACCGATATCGGGGCGCTGGCGCTGCTGAA
>JADLAH010000241.1 GCA_020848315.1 Chitinophagales bacterium
TATTTGGTCTGTCCATTGGTGATGGCATTAACTCCATTACCAGGTCTAACATTGTTTGAACACCTTTATCTTTGAAAGATGAACCGCACAACATTGGAACGATTTTCATATCCAGACAAGCGGCGCGCAATGCATCCAGGATTTCTCTTTCTGTGATGGATGTTGGATCATCGAAGAATTTCTCCATCAACTTCTCATCGTATTCAGATACTGCTTCCAACAGTTGCTCTCTCCACATAGTAGCTTCTTCCACCATATCAGCCGGAATATCCACTACTTCATAGGTCATACCTCTGTCGTGCTCATTCCAAATGATACCACGGAAGTTGATTAAGTCAACCACACCTTTGAAAGTATCTTCAGAACCGATAGGCAATTGCAATGGAACGGCGTTAGAACCGAGCATTTTTTTCACCTGATCCACTACTGCCAGGAAGTCAGCACCGGCACGGTCCATTTTATTTACGAAGCCCAAACGAGCTACATTATAGTTGTTAGCCAAACGCCAGTTGGTTTCAGACTGAGGCTCAACGCCATCTACTGCTGAAAATAAGAATACCAGACCGTCCAATACGCGTAAAGAACGGTTTACCTCTACTGTAAAGTCAACGTGTCCTGGTGTATCTATCAAGTTTACGTGATACTCCTGACCTCTGTAATTCCATTTTACGGTAGTAGCAGCTGAAGTGATAGTGATACCACGCTCTGCTTCCTGTACCATCCAGTCCATAGTTGAGGCACCATCATGCACTTCACCTATTTTGTGGTTTACGCCTGCATAGAAAAGGATGCGTTCTGAAGTGGTAGTTTTACCTGCATCAATGTGAGCTGCAATACCAATGTTTCTTGTATATCTTAAATCGCGTGCCATTTGTTTTTCTTTTAAGCGGTAGTGTGTACTGCTTCTAATTTTATTTTATTAAACTTTGAAATGTGAGAATGCTTTGTTAGCCTCTGCCATTCTGTGAGTATCTTCTTTTCTTTTCACTGCCGCACCTTCCCCTTTGGATGCTGCGATTAATTCTGCCGCGAGTTTGTCACCCATTGACTTTCCGTTTCTTTTTCTGGAAAACTGAATCAACCAGCGGATAGTCATAAAGATTTTTCTGTCTTCACGGATAGGCGTAGGAATCTGGAAAGTAGCACCACCGATTCTTCGGCTTCTCACCTCTACGGCCGGCATTGCATTTTCCATTGCTTTTCTCCAGATATCGTATCCTTCTTCGTTGGTTGATTTTTTGATACGCTCCATAGCTTCATAAAAAGATGTATAGGCAGTACTTTTTTTACCGCCAATCATCAGGTTGTTTACGAAACGGGTTACCAAAGGATCTCCGTAAACCGGATCCGGTGCCAAATATCTTTTCTTTGCTTTTTGCTTTCTCATGCTGTATAATTTGAATAAACGTGGTCAGACGTTTTTAACTATTATTTTTTGCCTTTTCCTTTTGCCGGAGCAGCTGCACCCGCTTTACCTTTCTTAGTACCGTATTTAGAACGGCTTTTCTGACGGTTGTTTACACCAGCTGTATCCAATGCGCCACGAACGATATGATAACGCACACCCGGTAAGTCTTTTACCCTTCCGCCGCGGATCATTACAATGGAGTGTTCCTGCAAATTGTGACCCTCGCCCGGAATGTATGCAATCACCTCGAATTTGTTTGTCAAACGCACTTTCGCTACTTTACGCAAAGCGGAGTTTGGTTTCTTAGGTGTTGTTGTATACACACGTGTACACACCCCTCTACGCTGAGGACATGCATCTAAAGCCCTTGATTTAGAAGGCCATTGAAGCGATTCTCTTCCTTTTCTTACTAATTGTTGAATTGTAGGCATTCGTTACTCTTTAAAAATTTTGGACTGCGAAGGTAGGGAAAAAAAGTAACAATGCAAATATAAAGCCTGTAGAAGTTTATATTTTTTGTAGTCTTACCTTCCCTCCGAAGGCAGTTACTACAGAAAGAAGTCATTCAATCGTGGAATTTTCCTTCTGAAGTGGGTGCAAAGATACATACTTTTTCCCATTTGTGGAAAATTATTGCATATTAATTTGGGGTTAAGATTGCATTTCCCGGAAGTTTTTCAGCCTTGTCGTGTAATTTTCGACAAAATTCATTGTTTTTCAATCACTTAGGTGTATAACAAAAAAAACGGACAACTTAGTGTTGCCCGTTTTTTATTTATCGTAACGATTTGATTACCTGCTGTAATTTGGCGCTTCATTGGTAATGGTCACATCGTGTGGGTGACTTTCATTCACACCGGCCTGCGTAATCTTAACAAACTGAGCGGTTTGCTGCAGTGCCGGGATGTCTTTTGCTCCGCAATAGCCCATTCCGGCCCGGAGGCCGCCGACAAACTGGTACACCACCTCACTGAGGGTGCCCTTGTATGGAACACGGCCAACGATGCCTTCCGGCACCAGTTTTTTGATATCTTCTTCCACATCCTGGAAATAGCGGTCTTTGGATCCCTCCTGCATGGCTTCGAGACTGCCCATACCCCGGTAAGTCTTGAATTTACGGCCTTCAAAGATCACTGTAGTACCAGGACTCTCCTCCGTACCGGCAAACAAAGAGCCGGCCATCACGGTATTGGCACCGGCTGCCAGCGCCTTCACCATATCACCGGTATAGCGGATACCGCCATCCCCGATAACAGGCACCCCGGTGCCTTTGAGTGCCACGGCTGCTTCGTAGATTGCGCTCAGCTGTGGCACACCCACACCGGCCACCACACGGGTGGTACAGATGGAACCCGGCCCTACGCCTACTTTAACAGCATCCGCACCGGCATCCGCTAGCGCTTTGGCTGCTGCACCCGTAGCCACATTGCCTGCCACTATATCTATGTGAGGAAACGCGTTTTTGGCTTTTCTCACTGCATCCAGCACACCTTGTGAATGTCCGTGTGCGGTATCAATACTGATAAAATCGACGCCCACGCCCACCAATGCTTCCATGCGTTGCATCATATCGGCTGTCACACCTACCGCTGCCGCCACGCGAAGGCGACCGCCCTCGTCTTTAGTGGAATTGGGGTAATTCTTAACTTTTATGATATCCTTGTACGTAATTAAACCAACCAGTTTTTTGTTATTGTCTACAATCGGAAGTTTTTCAATTCTGTACTCGTGCAGAATTTCTTCTGCCTGCTTCAGGGTGGTACCTTCCGGTGCTGTGATGAGTCTGTCTTTGGTCATCAGATCCTGGATAAGCATGTTTCGGTCCTTGCAGAAGCGCAAATCGCGGTTGGTAAGAATGCCGACCAGAATACCTTGTTCATCTGTAATTGGGATACCGCCGATTTTATTTTCAGACATCATCGCAAACGCATCTGCCACTCTGGATGTCGGCTTGAGCGTAATCGGATCGGTAATCAGCCCGCTTTCCGAACGTTTTACTTTTCTCACCTCAGCAGCCTGCTTATCAATCGACATGTTTTTATGCAAGACACCGATACCACCTTCGCGGGCGAGCGCAATAGCGAGATTGGCTTCCGTTACGGTATCCATTGCTGCGGAGAGTATAGGAATATTGATAGAAATATTCCGTGTCACAAACGTACGCAAGTCTGTTTCTCTCGGTAAAATATTGGAATAAGCAGGTAAGAGCAATACATCATCGAAGGTCAGACCTTCTCCTGCAAATTTCTGGTGGGTGTTGAGATGAGAATGTAATTCCATGTGCAAAAATAGGAATTACTTCCAAGTATTAAGTTATCCGATTGCATTTTTTTCATGAAAACAATCTTAAAACTTCGTTATGTCCGGCTATTTTGATTTAGCCTGTTCCAGCAACTTCTGCAGTTTATCTATATCCGCCATCTCCAGCTGGACAAACGTCTTATCCTCCGAAATTTTTGTCTGTACAGAGAATCGCCACTCGAGTTTACCGGTCGTAGGGTTCAGTCCGGTTTGCAGAGTTACCTGGAATCCATCAACGGTAGCATATTGTACGGCGGTAAAATTCCCCGGAATGATATTGCTCTTCACAATGGTTTTGATATATGCCAGCGAGGTCAGCAATCCCTCTATCTCAGTTCTGTCAATGTATGTATACACCGTTTTTGTCTTTTTACCTTCAGACACTTTCTTCAGCACTTTCACGCCCTGCGCGATGGCAAAAGTTTCTACATTGGTCACCTTCATCGCGTCCATCCGGAAAGCCGGCAGATTATCCAGGGAGAAGACTTCGTATTTTACAATAGCACCGCGGGCGTTGAGTGCCGTCTCAAGTTGTGTGGCCGGTGATTGCGCCAATGACAGCTGTGCAATACCCACACACACCACCCCTATTATCAGTTTTCGGAAAGAGATAAAAAAATCAGTCATACATACTTATTTACAGATATTGAAGATACTCTTTTTCTATGGAAGCAGCTGCTTTTCGGGCCGGAAGATATGCTGCCACTATGCTAATCAGCATCACCACCGCCGCCACGGCGGCGAAGTCCGTCCACTGCATTTTCACCGGATAATACTGCACCAGGAAAGAAGCGCCCGGCATCGGGACAAGTCCCACCTGCTGTTGCAAAACGCACAAGATCAGCGCCAGCAGCATACCAATCGCGGAGCCGACCGCCGAAATCAGGATTCCTTCCAGCAAAAACAGGCGAACTACCTTGTGACGTGGCAATCCAAGCGCAGCCAACGTGGCCACGTCTTTCTTCTTTTCCAGAATCAGCATGGAAAGTGCACCTATTATATTAAAGGAGGCAATTATCATAATAAAAACGAGAATGGCAAAAGTGACCCATTTTTCACTTTTCAGAATTTTATACAACACTTCATTTTGTTCAAAGCGGCTTTTAACGAGAAACTGATTTCCCAATGCAGCTTTCAGCGCCTGTATGGCTTCCTCTGTGCGAAGCGGATTTCGCAACCGGATTTCCAGCTGCGACGCACGGCGCTCATTGCCGGTAAGTGCCTGAAAAAATGTGAGCGGCACAAACACGTATTTGCTGTCAAACTCATCAGACACGGCAAAGGAACCGGCCGCGGTGATATAGCTTTTATTGAAAGCATTTTCCATACTGGCATACGAAGAGGACGTCTTTTTCGGCATGTAAATTTCCAGTGGCCGAAATGCCTGCGCCACATTGAATCCGAGTTTCTGCGCTACGCCGACCCCCATCAGACAATAGGAAACACTGTCCTGCTCCAGGATTTTTGCGCCTTCCACCATGAAGGTATCAAACTTCTGTACCACCTTAAAATACGAGGCGTCTACCCCTTTGACCGTGCTGATATGCTGACGGTCGGCATATTCGAGCAGCGCATTTTCCGTGAGGGTAAAACTATAAGCCTCTATATAATCAATGGCTGCCAGCTGCTGACGCAGTTCCTGTGTAATTTCAAATGTTTTTCCGGAAGCAGGCTGCACCGCTACATCCGGATAGAATACGGCATACAGGGATTTTACCAGGTCTTCCAATCCGTTGAATACGGACAATACCAACACCAAAGCTGCGGTACCAAACAGCATTGCCAACCCACTCACCATCGATATGATATTGATGGCATTGGTGGATTTTTTACTGAATAAGTATCGTTTGGCTATGCGCAGTTCAAGATTCATGCGGGTATCCGTTTGCCGGCACGGTCGGCCATGACCAGCCTGATTATTGTTATGCTTTTTGCTGACCGTCTCTGTCTTTGGCTATCTGCGCGTCTTTCTCTTTTATTTCCTTAAAAATTTGCTCGAGCTTTTGGACTTCATCGAGTGTATCGTCCTTAAAGAATTCCAACTGAGGAACGGAACGCACTTTATTGCGCAGCTTATTACCGAGCAATCCCCGGATGTATTTATTGTTTTTATCCAGTAGCGCGAGCACATGTGTCGGATTCGCGTGGTTGTAAATACTTACATACACTCTCGCGATGTATAAATCAGGTGTAACGCGGACACCGGAAATGGTAATCATCGCTCCTTCCAGAATATTGGAAAGTTCTTTCTGTATATTTTCGCTGAGCGCCACCTGAATGGTTTTGGCCAGCTGTCTTTGTCTGATACTATCCATAGTTACAAAAGTAACAATAACTTTGCCACAATACACCAAATATTGCGATAAGTTTGGTTCGTAGGCGGCGGACTTTTCCAAATAAAGCGTATTTTACCATCGATTAATATGAAAGACTTACGCCGGCTGCTACGTTATGCGACCCCTTATCTGGCCAATATGGCCGGCAGTGTGCTTTTCAATTTGCTGGCCGCTTTCTTTTCCATTTTCTCCTTTCTGATGCTGATTCCGTTTCTGAACATCATCTTCAATGCGGACAAAATGGCTGTCGCCACTATTCAGCCGGTGCCGTCCGATTGGTGGAATCTGAAGGAATTTATAGCAACCAGTTTCAACAATACGGTTATCCGCTATATTCAGGAAAGTCCGGATATAGCCACCGGAAAAACCAAGGCATTGCTGTTTGTCTGTCTCTTTACCATTTTCGTATTTTTCGTAAAAAATATCTTCCGCTATCTGGCCCTGCATCTGCTGGCACCGATGCGGACGGGCATTGCCACCACCATCCGGCAGCAGCTCTATGACAAACTAACCAGCCTGCATGTGCTGTATTTCTCCGAACAGCGAAAAGGTGACGTGATGACACGCCTGACCAACGACGTACAGGAAGTGGAATACGGGATTTTGTATTTTCTGGATGTCGCCTTCAAAGAGCCAATTATCATACTTGCCACATTGGTCACCATGCTGATCCTGAGTCCACAGCTAACGATGTTTGTGCTTATTATCTTGCCTTTGTCCGGCTATATTATCGGCAGAATCGGCAAATCGCTGAAACAGGCATCCGGGCAGGCGCAAACATTGCAGGGCAACCTGAATGCGCTGGTGGAAGAAACCATTTCCGGAATCCGCATTATCCAGTCTTTCACGGCAGAACTGTTCCTTCGCGATAAATTCCGAAACATCAATCAGCAGCACCAGGCTGTCAGCACTCAGATGATTCGCCGCAGGGATCTGTCGACGCCGTTATCAGAATTTATGGGCATCGCAGTAGTGGTAGTGGTGTTGTTCATCGGCGGAAAAATGGTCATCCATCACACTTCGCCGCTGAGTGCGGAAGCATTTATTGCATTCATCGTTATTTTCTCACAGATGATACAGCCCGCAAAGGCTTTTTCCAACGCTTTTTATTTTATACAAAAAGGAAAAGCGTCACTGGCACGAATAGAAGAAATCCTGGAACAGGACAACCCGCTGAAAGAGTCGGAACAACCGGCTGAACTACCATTTTTTGCAGACAAGATTACTTTTGAAGATGTGAGTTTTTCATACGGACACCAACCTGTACTGACGGGCATTAATCTGGAAATCCCAAAGGGAAAAAAGATGGCACTCGTTGGAAGTTCCGGCGCGGGAAAGTCAACATTACTACAACTCTTCCTGCGATTCTACGATGTGACCGAAGGACGCATCTGCATAGACGGCAAAGATATTCGTGACGTTTCACTGCACGATTGGCGAAAGATGAGCGCACTGATTAGTCAGCAAACAATGCTGTTCAACGACTCCGTCAGCAACAACATCGCATTGGGCAAAACGATAGATCCGGAAAACATCCGGCGCGCGGCGGAACAGGCCAACGCGGCAGAATTTATTGAGAGGCTGCCGTTGACATACGACACTTTTATCGGTGACAACGGCATGAAACTGAGTGGCGGCGAACAGCAACGACTGACCATCGCGAGAGCGATTTATAAAAATGCACCTATTTTATTGCTCGATGAAGCGACCTCTCACCTGGACAGCCAGACGGAGAGATTGGTACAGGATGCTTTACAGCATTTGTTGCACAACAAAACAGCTATTCTGATTGCACACCGATTATCAACTGTTCAGTTTGCCGATGAAATTGTAGTGCTGAAAGAAGGCAAAATTGCAGAGAGAGGAACCCATGCGGAATTGATGAGCAAAGACGGAGAATACAAACGTCTGGTGACACTGCAACAATTATAATTTTCTAATACACTGGACAGCAAACAGTTCCATTTTTGTTAGTGATGGCCTAAAAAATGACTTGTCCGACCCAAAGGATCGGACAAGCCACAAAAACCATAAAACTATGAAAAACCCAATTGCCTCTCGGCAATCAATAGAGTTCGAAACTAATTCGCAAGATTCACATTCAATTCAATCTCGTTCTTGATCGCCTTGTCGCCTAATCCTTCGATAAAGCTGGCTGATCCGTACTTGATATCCCACAACGTCCTGTCGATGGTGATCTTTGCGTTTGCTGTCAATGCTTTTCCTGTCATCTTCACGGTGGCAGGGAAAGTAATACTCTTTGTTATACCTTTTATTGTCAAATCAGCGGTTACTTTGTATTCGTTAGGCTGACCTGTCACTTTAAAAACTTTTTTAATTACAACAGTAGCTGTCGGGAATTTTGCCACATTGAAAAAGTCTTCATTTTTCAAGTGTCCCACCAGTTTCTGGTTGTAATCCGGATTCTCGATATCGGCACATGTAATAGAATTCATATCCATTACAAATGTTCCTCCATTAAGAACACCGTTTTTGAGAGAAATAGTTCCCGACTGCAACTTTACGTTTCCGTTATGCTGACTTAAAACTTTTCTTCCAATCCATTCAATCGTACTTTTTTCAGTACTCACTGCAATTTTTCCCTGCGCGAAACCTGCAAAGGTCATCACAGAAAACAATAAAAATAAAAATGTTTGTTTTGTTACGGCTTGCATATTAATTCTGTTTTGTTACTCTTAATACAAATATCAAACCAGTTTGTTTAAGTGCAGGATTAAAATTAGTGAAAATGTATCAATGAAATCGAATTTTACTTGTGTTTAGCGCATTATTTGATACAAATCAATACCTTTCGAGAATAAACAGAGAAAATGAAAAATTTCAAGAACAAAAAAGCAGTGATAACAGGTGCCGGCTCCGGCATTGGCCAGGCTTTGGCTGTACAATTGGCAAAAAAGGGTGCCATTTTGATTTTATCGGACAAAAATGCTGACACACTGGCTGACACCGAGAAGCTGGTGAAGACCATTGGTGCGGAATGCCATTGCTATACCGTGGATGTATCACAGGAAGATGCTATCAACCAGTTTGCGAAAGACGTCATAAAACAGCATCAGCATATTGATCTGCTTTTCAATAACGCCGGTTTTGCATTGGGCAAAATTTCACTGAAGGATGTCAAGATGGAAGATTTTCACAAAATTGTGGATGTGAATCTGTGGGGCGTAATCAACCACACCAAAGCATTCATCGATGTTTTATTAAGCCGTCCGGAAGCTGCCATCATCAATATTTCCAGTTTGTTTGGCATCATCGGCGTGCCGGATCAGGTACCCTATTGTACAACCAAATTTGCTGTGCGCGGATTTACGGAAGCATTGCGCGGGGAACTGCTAGAGACTAATGTTCAGGTGCATTGTGTACATCCGGGTGGCATCAATACGAATATCTACAAAAACGCGGTGCACTACAAACAGGACGCGAACGTAGACAGAAAATTCCAGAAAATGCTGGAGCGCACTACGCCTGAAGAAGCTGCGAAAACTATTTTGCGAGGAGTGGAACGCAAGACACTGCGCATCCTGATTGGTTCAGATGCTGAGTTATTGGATAAACTGGCGCGCTCACTGCCGGAAAGTTACACTTCCATTCTGCAGCGTGGCATGAAAAAAATCGGATTCTAAGGCTTTTCCGCAAATACACTTTCTTCTGTCCGTCTCTCTTTGGGCGGATAGAAGAAATCCAGCGGATATTTCATGAAATATTTCAACAGCAACAACGGCAATTGCCACAATTGTGCAGTGTCAATATTCCTGGACTTCAGCGCAACATAGAAAGCGAATCCGAAACTGGA
>JADLAH010000242.1 GCA_020848315.1 Chitinophagales bacterium
CTTCTCATCCAGTAAAACCGGGAACTCCATCCGCAGTTTGAAATTCCACGCATTGAGCAGATTAATCCGGAATTCACCGTTCAATAAGTCAATCACGGATATCACGGATTTTATATTCGGATGATTTTCATCGAGGTGCATACCGGTGTGTTGTATGCGTATCTGCGCTTCGCGGATGGACGGAATCACATAAATACTGATAGACAATTGTTCGGGTCTGTTTTCCGAAAAATACTGCAGGAAGTTTTTTACGAAATCGTACATCAGCTGCCGCGACACCATCGACAGATTGTCGGGAATGGTGAAGTTGTAGGTAAGCTGCGTGGTCGGATGCTGCACTTTAAAATCGTCCAACATATCTTTCAGCGCCACCTGCAAGCCGAATTTTTTGAGTGTAGGAGGGAGGAGCGTGTGCGAAAACTGCCGGATATTGTGGCAGATATCATCAATCTCCGAAGTGATTTCGCGCAGCGCCATTTCTTCTTCTTTGTCCGCCGCCTTGATGGCCGACATTTTCATTTTTATCGCCGACATCATGATGCCGATGCCATCGTGCAGTTCCTGTCCTACGCGGGTGCGTTCGTTCTGCTGTCCTTCAATCAGCGAGAAGTTGTTTTTCGCGTGGATGACGCTCACTTCTTTTTTCAGTTGCTCATTGAAACGGATAATCTGAAAAACGCGGTACACCGTGGAAATACTGATAATCAACGCGATGATGAAGGCGTTGCTGTACGTATAAATCTGTCCGATATATACGCCTAGCACTGAACTACCGAACTCCGGCTGCGGATAAAACAGGAAGAAGGAAAATGAAATAAAATACAATAAAGTAAACAGTACCAGCGAGCGTTCATTGGTATTGAAATACACAAAGACAAACGTAATAATCACCGTGCTGAGGGAGACAATGGTGAATACATTCTGAATAATAATAAACGTATGTTGCGCCGGTGTACTCAACAATCCGACGATTAAGGAAACAAGAATCAGCAGGAATCCGAAGTAGATGAAATAGCGCAGCACATTCTGCAAAGTCGGCATGTTGATGCGCTTCTGAATAAAGCCACGCAAAAACAGGATAGAGGAAATCATGTATAGCGATAACATGATTTTCTTCATGAAGATGTCGATATTGGGATGGTCAGGCCACAGCAACTCATAGCCTAGATTATTTTTCACAAACAGATACACCACACCGGTAATCAAATAAAACAGATAGTAGTAATACGTCTTCACGTTGATCAGTATCGTCAGAATAAAACAGATGAACGCGTAGAGAATCAGAATGCCATAGAAAACACCGCGGGTCAGTTCAAGAGCTTCCGTTCTGGTTTGTTTGGCATCTTTTTTCCACACCAGTATTTCCGGATGCTGTTTGGCAAAGGAATGGCCGTCATACACTTTCATGAAGATGGAATGTGTCGAATGTGCGGGCAATTCCACGGGCAGCACGACATTGCGGTCGTAGTAGATACGCTCGCTGAGTTTCTTGGAGGTGAAGGCGTATTGTTTGACAATCTGTTTTTTCTCATCATACTGGATAACATCAATCTTGTCAATCTGCTGAATCGGAAATTCCAGCAGCAACTGATACATCGTATCATCTTCATTTTTTAACTGCAACAGATAATTGCCGGAATCCGGATGTCCGATAGGGTAGACATAGTCTTTCGCCGGCTGACAACGCATTTTCTGTGTAACGACAAAAGGCTGTTCAGCCGGCGTGGCCGACGCTGCCAATGTCATCAGCAGGATACAGATTAATATGTAAAACAGGCGTTTCAACTGATATCTTTTACCGGCATGATTAAATGTATACTCGATCCGTTCTTTTCATTCGACAGAAAATAGGCATTGCCATGCAAACTGTTCATCCTCGATTCTATATTCAGCAGGCCGATGCCTTTATTCGCTTTGTTTTGTACAAAACCAACGCCATCATCCACGATTTTTATCTGCAATGTTTTGGCGTCTTTGATCGCGGTGACTTCCACATTTTCCGCGCCGGAATGCTTCATGATGTTATTTGAAATTTCCTGCAGAATGCGATACAGATTGATATTCGCGTTGGCATTCAGTTGATAGTTGGGTGGAATTCGGGTGAAATCATATTGCACCTGAATATGCGTAAAAAGCCGATCCATCGCGGTGGTAATCAGCTCTTCCAGTTTTATCTGCTGCATGTCGGGCGCCACGTAGTTGCTCGTAATATTGTCGATATCCTCGAGGGTTTTATCAATCTCATTCAGCACAATCGGCACCATTTTCTTGCCTTCATACTGCTGATTGAATCGCAGCAGTGATTGCTTGAGTTGCTGAATGTCGCTGGCCACGGTGGAATCTATCAGTTCCGTGATTTTTTCGCGTTCTTCTTCCTGTCCCATCACGAAGGTATTGATGTTGATTTTCTGCAACAAATCCAGTCGTTTGGAAGACAGATTATTCTGTCGGATAAGGTTGTGGTAGTTGATGGAAATGAATACCGTAATCAGGAAAAATTCAGCAATGGTGATGTAGTAATTGATTTGCGGAATGAAGATATTGCTCGTAAACAACTGGAACATCGACAGTTGATTGAGCCAGTTCGCCATGCCGTACTGACTGTTGATGAAAATGAGCCAGTTGGCGATGTGTAGCAAAAAGCCGCAGAACACCCAGACAATCTCGCGTCTGCGGGATTCAATATAGCTGAATATACAAATGGCAATCACGGCCACGGCATATAACAGGAATAGCCCTTTGATGAGATAATCGTAGAGATTCGGCGGCAGCAATCCGGTAGGCTGTCCGATGAATTCTCCGACAAACAACAAAGCCATCACCACGAAAAAGGTGAGCAGGATACGCAGGATAATCTCATTGAAATTTGACTTTATCTGATAGGAGAAGAACTGCAGAATGAATGTCATGTGCATGATGATATAACCTGTGATGGCGAAGAAGGAAATGTATTGCTGTATGTTTTTGGAAAAAAACCAGCCGAACTGGTAGCCGGTGCCGCTATAGTGAAAAAATATCAGCACCGCGAATAGGTTAATCAACAGATATAAAGTAAAAAAGCGACTCTTGCTGAAGATATAAAAACAGAAGAGCAAGAGAATGAACATGAAACAGATGCCATAGAAGATGCCGATAAAAAAATTATCGTGGTTGGTGGATTTGATAAAGGTATTTTCTTCGGCTACTTCAATGCGAAAGTGAATGGCCCGGCGCTGTTTGCTGACTTTCACCTGCAGCGTGCGCTGCTCGCCCGGCGCCAGTTCCACGGGATACACATGATTGATGTGCTTGAAGGTGCGCTGAGTAAACGGAATCAAATCGCCCAGCACTTTGGTGTCCTGTCCGTCTCTGATTGTAATTTTGTCAAGGGTAGGATTGATGATGCTGAGGTACACGGTTTTCGTTTCCCGCAATGTATTGACCAGTTTTACCTCACAATAGACATCCTCACGGTTATTGATGCCGGTGTCCGACAAAGTATTCAGCAGTGTGACAGCCGAGAAGTCGTGGTCAATACGAACTTCTGAAGCTGACCAGGAACGGAAGGAAACCAGCATCAGCAAAAAAAATAACCATATGCCACAAGTCGTTCTCATGTCATTTCCGCCAATTCGGCACGGGTTTTTCTGGTTAATTTTTTCACCACCTCATCATAGGAATGGTCTATCATCGCCCAAAATTCCGCGTCGGAAAATTCACCGGTACAGGTTACTGTATTCCACAGTTTTTTGTTCATGTGATAGCCGGGACGCACGCTGTCATAACGTTCGCGGAGTTCGACGGCACGGTCAGGATCGCATTTCAGATTAACGGAAATCTGCGGCGCGTACAAATCCATCAGCAGAAAGATTTTGTCCATCACTTTGAAGACGAGTGTCGACTCATCAAAAGGAAAGGATTCGGTAACGCCTTTCTTTTGCAAACAATATGCGCGTATCATTTCTGCATCCATCTCGATTTCTATTTTATGCCTGCAACAGAATTTCCGATAATTTTATATATTGAGTATCTTTCGGACAATAAAATAACACAATAAATGGTAAACCAGCAAACCGTTCACGAAGTAGCCCTGAATATTGCCGTCAAATACGACCAGTTGCTGAATGCATTCAATGAAATCACGCTGTGCGCCAAAGACCTTTTCGAAACGCGACAGTACCGCGAATTGTTCAGCAAACAGCAGTTGCGCTACAGGCTGTATGGCAACTACGTACGCGAAGTATTGGATGATACGCACCACCAAATGGGTTCACATATAGATGAACTGGCTTACTGGAAAGCCATCAAACAGGAATTTTCCCGCCTCATTGCCAACAAACCGCACCGACTGAATTCGGAGACGTTCTACAATTCCATCACCAGAAAAGTGTTTTTTGACAAGAGTTTCAACGCTGATATCGAGTACTTCGACTATACCGATTACGCGCCAGCACCCAAAACAGGCAACGAAGAGCCCATTTACGATATCATCGACTGTTCCCATTTTTCGCCGGTGGTTATCAAGCAATTCCTGAAATATTTTAAGTTTAATGTCCCTTTTGAAAACATCGACCGAGATGCGCAGCGCATTTTCGATGAAATGGCGCCTACCATCATTCACCAGAAATCCAATCTGTACCTCGACAGAATGGAGATACTGAAACCGGTATTCTACCGCAACCGCGGAGCGTTTCTGGTCGGCAGGCTGTTTTATAAAAACTGGTCGATGCCGATTGTCATTCCGCTGCTCAACGAATCGAACGGCATTTTTGTGGACTCGGTCATTTATATTCCGGCGGAAATCAGTATTATCTTCAGTTTCACCAGAGCCTCTTTCTTTGTATATACCAAATATCCGGCGCAGGTGATTGACTACCTGAAGGCCATGCTGACCCACAAAACCGTAGGCGAGCTGTATGATTCCATCGGCTATTACCGGCACGGAAAGACCATTTTGTATCGCGATCTGATGAACTATATCCATCACCACGATGATAAGTTCATCGTAGCACCCGGTATCCGTGGTATGGTGATGGCTGTTTTCACCCTGAAATACTACAATTTCGTCTTCAAGATTATCCGCGACAAATTTGAAGCACCGAAAAACTGCACCCGTGAGTTTGTTATCAAGAAGTACGAAGAGGTGGAAATCAACGACCGTGTGGGCCGGATGGCGTATGCACATCTATTTGAGAATCTTGAATTTCCGCGCCACCTCTTCACGCATGAGTTGATACAGGAACTGCAAAGTTCGTGCAAGGATTCCGTGGAGTTTGTGGGCAATAAGGTAATTGTGAAACACGTCTATATTGAGCGCAGAATGACACCGCTGAATATGTATCTGAAGCAGGCTAATCCGATCGACGCCTGCCGCGTTATCCTGGATTACGGCTTTTGCGTCAAGGAACTGGCGGCGGCGAATATCTTTCCGGGCGACCTGTTACTGAAGAACTTTGGTGTAACCCGTCACGGTCGGGTAATTTTCTACGACTATGACGAAATTGCCAAGGTGACGGACTGCCGCTTCCGAAGAATTCCGGAGCAAAGCGATGAGGACGATATGCGGGGAAATGTAGAAATGATTACCGCCGAACCAAACGACATATTTCCCGAAGAATTTAAGGCATTCATGGCACCGGAAGGCCCCATCGGGGAGATCTTTCTGGCGGAACATAATGAAATATTCGACCCGAAATACTGGCGAGATATTCAGAAGCGCATTCAGGCAGGCGAGTACCTCAGCTTTTACGCGTATGATCAGTACAAGCGGTTCCACATGCACAAGGATGAAAAATAAAGGGAGAGGAGCGCTCCTATTTTTTAAACCATAAACACTAAAGACTATAAAAAATTCACTTTTATCATTGATTTTCATTCTTTTAACAGGATTTACAGTAAAATCCCAGGATATTTTGCTGTTGAAAGACCATGCTCCGCAACCTGTAAAAATGACTGATATCTCGTGGCTAGCCGGCTACTGGACCGGCAGCGGACTCGGCGGCGACTGCGAAGAACTCTGGTTGCCGATAACCGACAGCAGTTTGTACGGTGTTTTCCGTTTTCTGGAAAAAGGAACTTTGCAGTTTACGGAATATATGACACTCATCCAACTGGCAGACGGCAGCATAGAAATCCGGCTCAAACATTTTGGCCGCGACCTGACACCGTGGGAAGAAAAAGAAGAATGGACACATTTCCGCCTGATTAAAGTGGAAGGCAAAACAGCCTATTTCGACAAGCTCACATACCAGCGCTCCGGAAAAAAGCTCACGATTAAGCTGCTGCTGAACAATAAGGAAAAATCGTGGACAGAAACATTTGTGCTGAAGAAATCCGGATTGTAAAGTATTTTTCATGAAGAATCAACCGAAGGGAATGAACATTACATCAGAGAATACGGCCAACGCAGAGCATCATACAATATATAGAATATTCAAAACCATAAACTCTATTTAACATAATATAAATTATGTAACAAAATAGGTAAAAATTAAGTACGATATATACAACTGTTCATAAGATTAATACGTCTGCCTATAGCAGGATTAAAACAATACAATTATCTTTATCCATTTAAATACTACTACACACCACATTATGTATTTGTACACCAATTGGGCTGCCACCATACCGATGGCTAACGAAGAAGAAGATTTTGCGCCGTTTGTAGATTTACTGACACGCGTCATGAATGTTATTGGCACAGGAAAAATCTATTTTATAATAGATAATGCTTCCAAAGACAAAACACTTGAGTTGGCACAGGATTTATCCAGAAAGGATCCACGCTTTGAAGTGGTTTGGGCACCTGACAACAA
>JADLAH010000243.1 GCA_020848315.1 Chitinophagales bacterium
AATCCTTCGGAATGGCTGATGGGACTGTCTTCCCGGATATAAATGGTGTTTTCATGAGAGGAATCGATGCCGATATTTTTGAGAATAAACATAGGAGTTCTTGTAGGATTAGTAGTTGTATGATTGCTGTATATCCTGGCAAAGCTGCTGACCTTCCTGATAGATTTTTTCCAGTCTGTTTTCCGTAACACCGGCCTCGCGAAGCGCGTTAGCATTATTGTAGACTTGTTGCACCAGGATATAGTTGTGATCCAGCAGCCATCCTTTCTCAAAACGCGTCAGCGTGGTCAGGCAGGTGAGAGGATACAATCCTGTTTTGTCTACAATATCTTTGAGTGAATTGTTGTTCGGATAATTCCAACTCAGCATTCTGATATCCTTGCAGCGCCCGAAGGCAATGGCGTCTTCCGTGAATTTGGTGTTGGTGGCAATCCAGCCTTCAAACCGGATGTTGTCGTCTTTGATAAAGCCATTATCCAGGATATCCTGAAAGCGGGAATGAATGTAGAGTGGATTTTTGACATCCACGGAAAAGCCGGATTGATTGCGGTATTTGCATTCCACAAACACCAGCTGATGTTGTTTTTCCGCGATGATATCCACTTCATGTTGTATGCATTTTCCCGGAATAATACTGCCCACCACGGTGGCATAGCCTTGTGCCTTGAACAGTTCCGCTACAAAGCGCTCGAACGGGAAACCGGAGGTCCCCATCTGCATCATGCCGCGTTTCAGGTTGTATCGGGCGGCATTGGGCTTCGACTGACTCTTCAGCAGACGGAATGCTTCCTTATAAATCTTGTCGGTGGTAATGCCGTCATATAATTTAGACGCAATCGATTCGAGGATGGAATGTATCTGCGTGTCAGAGGCATTGGCTCTGCGGAGAGAATGTATCAGTTTTTCTTCAGAAAACTCTTCCAGTTCGCCGGAAGCCTTGGTGACATATATTTTTTTCATCTTGTTCGGTATCTTTTTATCAGTTTTTCGAGTTCTACTGCCCAAAATACAATACTTGATATTCCCAGACAAATTAATAGCTCATAAATGGTCAATGACTGCGTGCGGAATATGTCCTGCAAGAAAGGAATGTATATCACACACAATTGCAGCAGCAATGTAAACAAAACGGCACCCATCAGCAATTTATTGCTGAAGATGCCCTGTTTAAAGAAGCTGGTAGTATTGCTGCGTATGGCGAGCGCATGTCCCATCTGACTGAGGCACAATACCGTAAATACCATCGTCTGCCATTTGGGATGCTGCCAGTAGGTCGCCAGTGCCTGCACGCCCAGACAGATGCTGCCCATGAGCAGTCCCACCCAGATGATATGGAATCCCAGGCCGTTGGCAAAGATGGATTCATCCGACTTTTTGGGTGGGATTTTCAGGATGTTTCTTTCTGCAGGCTCCGCCGTAAACGCGATGCCGGGCAGTCCGTCTGTCACGAGATTAATCCACAGTATATGCACCGGCAGCAGCGGAATAGGCAGGCCTGCGAGCGGTGCCAGAAATATCGTCCAGATCTCGCCGCCATTGCTGGTCAGCGTATATTTGATGAATTTCAGGATATTGTCATAGATGCGTCTGCCTTCCTTGACGGCGTTCAGGATGGTCGCGAAATTATCATCCAGTAAGATCATGTGGGCAGCCTCTTTGGAAACATCGGTTCCGGTGATGCCCATCGCAATGCCGATATTCGCTCTCTTCAGTGCGGGCGCGTCGTTCACACCATCGCCGGTCATGGCGACGAAATGTTTTTTGCGTTGCAGCATGTCAATAATCCGGAGTTTCTGTTCCGGTGATACGCGGGCATACACTTTGATATGTTCTGCCGCATCGTAAAGTTCGTCGTCCGTGAGTGCCTGCAATGCTGCTCCCGTCATCACCTGATCGGTATGGTGTCGGATAATGCCGGTCTGCTCCGCGATATAACGCGCTGTTTCCGGATGGTCGCCGGTAATCATCACCGGAATAATTCCGGCAGTATGGCAATCGGCAATCGCCTGTATCGCTTCCGGCCGCGGCGGATCCACCATGGCTGCCAGTCCCAGAAAGTGCATCTCCGTTTCTAAGCAGTGCACTTCTTTGTTGTCCGGCAACCGGTCCAGTATTTTCCACGCAAAAGCAAGCACGCGTTTGCCTTCCTGCGCGAATGCATGATGGTCATGTTGCATGGTAGTTTTATCTGCAGCAGGGCAGATATGCAGGATACTTTCCAGCGCACCTTTTGTAAATACGAGCCATTTACCCTCTAGCGGATGTATCGTGGTCATGCGTTTGCGTACGGAATCAAAAGGAAGTTCATATTCCCGGGACAGCTGTCTGATAGATGGCGGTATGGTGTCTATTCCGGAAATCGCATATTGCTTCAACGCAATCTCTGTCGGGTCGCCTTTGAAGCCCTGCTGACTGTCTGAAATGACGTCGTTGTTGTGCAGCATGGCCGAAAGCAGCAGTGATGTGGTATGGAAAGATGCATCCGGCTGACAGTAGGTGCCACCATGACTGACGATATCGGATACCACCATCTTGTTTTGGGTGATGGTGCCTGTTTTATCTGAACAGATGAAAGATACGGAACCCAGCGATTCTACGGCGGCCAGTTTACGGATAAGCGCATTCTGCCGCGCCATTTTCTTGGCGCCTAACGCCAGTGCTATGGTGATGACCGCCACCAGCGCCTCCGGAATGGCGGCGACTGCCACAGAAATAGCGAGCAGCAACATATCTACCGGGTGCTCACCGCGTAGGATACCTACCACAAACAGCAATGCACAAATCAGTAATACGATGAAAGCAAGTCGTTTTCCGAAGCTCGCGAGCCGTGCCTGCAAGGGCGTTTGTCCGCGGGCGCCTTCCAGCAATTGCGCGATGCGTCCGATTTCTGTCTGATTGCCTGTTGCCACGACAATACCTTCTCCGCGACCATTGGTGACAATCGTTGTTTTATAGGCCATATTGGCGCGGCTGCCGATGGCGCATTTTTCCGCACACACCAGCAGGTGATTCTTTTCTATGTCGTGCGACTCGCCGGTCAGCGACGCTTCTTCCACTTTCAGGGTATGCGTATCAAATAAGCGCAAATCGGCGGGAACAATATCTCCGGCTTCCAGCAAGACGATGTCGCCCGGCACGAGCGCGGCGGCCGGAATCTTTTGCACATGGCCGTCTCTGCGCACGTGTGCCGCCGGTGCGGATAATTGCTTCAACAGCAACATCGCCTTTTCCGCGCGGAATTCCTGAATGAAACCAATGAGTGCATTGAGGAATACAATAATCAGGATAACGGCAGCGTCCTTGATATCGCCAATGATGAAAGAAATAAGCGCTGCAGCCAGCAGTATGATGATCATT
>JADLAH010000244.1 GCA_020848315.1 Chitinophagales bacterium
ATTTTACCGTCGTACATGACGTGTACAACATCCGGCACGATATAATCCAGTAAACGCTGATAGTGGGTGATGACGATAAAGGCATTGTCTTTAGTGCGCAGTTTATTCACGCCATTCGCTACAATACGCAGTGCATCGATATCGAGACCGGAATCCGTTTCATCGAGGATGGCCAGTTTCGGGTCGAGCATAGCCATTTGGAATATTTCATTGCGTTTTTTCTCACCGCCGGAAAAACCCTGATTCACAGAACGGGAAATAAAATCTTTTTTCATTTCCACCAGTTCCATTTTTTCGCGCATCAGTTTCAGAAAATCATTCGGAGCCATCGGGTCTAAGCCTTTGGACTTGCGGATTTCGTTCACCGCTGCTTTCAGGAAGTTGGCATTCGATACGCCCGGGATTTCCACCGGATATTGAAACGCCAGGAATACACCGGCCTGCGCGCGTTCTTCCGGTTCCAGTTCCAGCAAGTCTTTGCCGTCAAATGTCACGGTGCCTTGTGTTATGTCGTAACCGTCTTTGCCGGTCAGCACATTGCCCAAGGTAGATTTTCCGGTACCGTTCGGTCCCATGATGGCGTGTACTTCGCCCGGTTTTACTTCTAAGGATAATCCTTTCAGGATTTCTTTTCCACTAATGGATGCGTGTAAGTTGTTTATTTTCAGCATGATGATAATTAGTTAATTTGATAATTAGCGAATTAGCTAATTGGCTTTTTTGATGTTGAAATGATCTTGTTGATTATTTTTTTGATGATGATGAGTTTATCCAATAATGTCTGGTCAAAGTGATAGTTTTTGGAGTCTCTGCATAATTCCAACCAATATTCTGTTTCATCTACTTCTTTTGCTGCTATTTTAATCTTATGAATAAAATCTGCTTTGCTTTCCGCATTTTGAGCTTCTTTGATATTAGCACCGATAGATGTTCCGGATTTTAAAATCTGTTTGGCGATAATGTACTTTTTATGTTCTTCCAGAATTTCAGCGTATTCAATAATTGCCAATGCAAATTCATAACTAAGTTTTAAGATGATATTTTCTTCGTTATATTTCATTCGCTAATTCGCTAATTATCTAATTCGCACATTAATTTATCCAACACTGCCTTCCAAACTAATCTCCAGTAATTTTCTCGCTTCTACAGCAAATTCCATCGGCAGGTTGTCCATCACTTCTTTGCAGAAACCGTTCACAATCATCGCCACCGCCGTTTCTTCGTCGATGCCGCGTTGTTGGAAATAGAACAGCATATCTTCGCCGATTTTAGACGTCGTGGCTTCGTGTTCCACTTTAGAACTGTTGTTGCTGACTTCCAGATACGGGAAGGTATGTGCACCGCATTGATCGCCCATCAGCAAAGAATCGCATTGGGAGAAGTTGCGGGCATTTTCCGCTTTTCTATGCACTTTCACCAGACCGCGGTAGGAGTTCTGCGATTTCCCGGCAGAAATACCTTTGGAAACAATCCGGCTTTTGGTGTTTTTGCCGATATGAATCATTTTTGTTCCTGTATCCGCCTGCTGGTAATTGTTGGTCACCGCCACGGAATAGAATTCACCAATGGAATTATCGCCGGCCAGGATACAGCTCGGATATTTCCAGGTAATCGCAGAGCCGGTTTCCACCTGTGTCCACGAAATCTTGGAATTATTGCCTTTGCAAATGCCGCGTTTCGTCACAAAATTATAGATACCGCCTTTGCCTTCCTTATCGCCGGGAAACCAGTTTTGTACCGTAGAATATTTGATTTCCGCATTGTCCAGCGCAATCAGTTCCACCACCGCAGCGTGCAACTGATTTTCATCGCGCTGTGGAGCCGTACAACCTTCGAGATAGGAAACATAAGCACCTTCGTCTGCAATCAGGAGCGTTCTTTCAAACTGTCCGGAACCTGCGGAGTTGATGCGAAAATACGTACTCAGTTCCATCGGACAGCGCACGCCTTTCGGAATGTAGCAGAACGAGCCGTCGGAGAACACCGCGCTGTTGAGCGCCGCGTAATAGTTATCTTTTTGCGGCACCACCGTGCCGATATATTGTTTTACGAGTTCCGGATGTTCGCGCACCGCTTCGCTCATCGAGCAGAAGATGATGCCTTTTTCTTTGAGGGTTTCCTGAAAGGTGGTTTTAACGGACACGGAGTCAAACACCACATCCACCGCCACACCTGACAAGCGCTTCTGTTCATCGAGTGAGATGCCTAGTTTCTCAAATGTTTTGAGCAACTCCGGATCCACCTCATCCAGTGAAGTGAGCTCTTTCCTTGGTTTGGGAGCGGAATAATAAATGATTTTCTGGAAATCTACCTTTGGGAAATGAACGTTGGCCCATTCCGGTTCCGTCATTTTCTGCCATTCGCGAAAGGCCTTCAGTCGCCATTCCAGCATCCATTCCGGTTCTTCTTTCTTGGCGGAGATGAAACGAATGATATCCTCATTCAGGCCGGGAGGCGCGTTTTCAGCTTCGATATCGGTGACAAATCCGTATTTGTATTCGCTGCTGGTGATTTCTTCTAATATCTGATCCTGGGTTTCTGGCATCGTCGGGAAATTTAATACCTAAAATTTAGTACAAAGTTACTGGCTATTGGGGAATAAAACAATCGCTATATAGATGTGTTCTAAATAAGTGTGTTTTTTTTGTGTTAAATTGTAAACGTCTATTTTTGGCGGGATGAAAAGGCATGTTTTAATCTTGTTGATATTGGTAGTTGTATTCGCTGCTAATGCACAGATAGTCAATATAGAAAGGGCTCGTTTTACGACGGATACCACCGGTTGGGCGGGCGACTATCAGATGGGATTTAATTTCGGAAAGCAGAAGGATAATTATTTTGCCTTTAACAATACCGCACAGGTGCAGTATAAAACCGCCCGTCATTTATATCTGGTGTTGGGCAATGTTGACCTGTTAAAGACAAAAAATGACAGGATTGTCAACTCCGGATTTTTTCATTTCCGCTATAATTATAAAATCAAACCGTGGTTGCGGTGGGAGGCCTTTTCGCAGGTACAGTACAACAAACTGACAGGCATCCGGATGCGCTATCTGGCTGGAACGGGGCCGCGTTTCAAAGCGACCGACGTAGAGCGGTTCAAATTGTATATTGGTACGCTGTACATGCTGGAATATGAAATCAATAATGATAAGACGGAAAAACTGCTGCAGGGCAGATTCAGTGGCTATGTCAGTTTCAGTCTGCGCCCCAGCAAACAGGTGGAAATCGTCAGTACCACTTATTATCAGCCGCGGATAGAGCTGAGCAAGGATTACCGCATATCTACGGAAAATGCGCTGAATTTTAAATTCAATAAACTACTCTCTTTCGGAGTGAAATTCCGGCTCAACTACG
>JADLAH010000245.1 GCA_020848315.1 Chitinophagales bacterium
GCAATATATCCTGATATCTTATCTGGCTACCTTTGCCGGAGGTGTTTGCGCCAATATGTGGTTCGGGGCGTTTGCTGTATTGGGATATGCCGTTACGGGAATTTCAGATGCGGTGGCAGAGCCCGTAGGTACCAAATGGGGAAGGCATACTTATCGTGTGCTGAGTGGCGGCAAAAGGACACCGGCATACAAAAGCCTGGAAGGCAGTGCCGCATTTTTTATTTCCGCTGTGCTGATATTGCTGCTGATTTCTTCTTCGACAACGGCATTTGAATTGTCTTTCCCGATAGTGCTGAGCGTGGCGTTCATCTGTACGGTGACGGAAGCCTACGCGCCGCCGGGCACGGATAATTTTTTATTGCAACTGGCCGCCGGCGGCTGTGCGATGTGGCTGGCTACTCTTTAGTCATCCGGATAAACTCGGCAATCTTTTCCAGCGGAATCTTTTTTGCGAGTATCTTTCTGTTTTTATCGATGAGATACAGTTTAGGTGTCGCGGTGACATCGTATTCTCTTCTGAAAGAACTCACGCCGCGCATATCCGCGCAGGTCACCCAGTCGGCAGCACATTTTTGAGCGGCAAAAGCCCGGAAAGAACTGTCGGTCTGCTCTGTAGATACAGCGAATACGCCTATATTCAGCGCTTTTAAGGAGTCGGTATACACTTGTTTCAGATGTGGAATTTCTTGCTGGCAATGGCCGCAATCCGAGTTCCAGAAAATCAGTATTGTATAGTCGTATTTACTCAGGAAATCGTGAAAAGTTTGGTTTTTTCCCAAGCTGTCCTGTACGGTGAAGTTGGGCGCATATTTGCCAATCAGCGTAGGTTTCAATGCTTCCACCCGTTCGCGGATATCTTTCAGCGTTTTTTCTTCCACCCACCATACATCTCCACTGAGGTAGTATTTTTCCGCGATATGCGCATAAATCGCGTCGTGTCCCATGATCTCGCTTTTGGCGTATTGATTGAATAACTCAAATAATAAATACTGGAACATTTCCTTGTTCACCCTTGATTTCTCTATCACTTTGTCTACCGCCACTATGATGGAGTCAGGATGCGGATGCACATAGGAAGAAAAATAGTTCTTTACTTTGGAAAGGAAAATGGGTGATCGTATATAGCCTGAATCCGCGAAGTCAATAGCATCAAAATAATGCTGTTGAATATAGTGATACTGATGAAATGTATCGACCAGGCTGCCATCCTGTTTTCTTTCGCCATCGGGTACTTCAATTTCTGTCATCGCTTTTAACAGCCGTGTGTAAAAAGTAGAAGGATATTGCGCGATGATCGCTTTTCTGTGTTGCAATATATCGTCCGAAATTTTCTTCATCTGTTCTGAAATCGCCTCAAATTGCGGACTATTTTTGGCCGTGCCGGATTGTTGTTTGCGCAGGGAATCCATTTTTACACCTCTTTCCGTCATGAACTTCATGTCATCAAACATCTGTTGGTTTTCTTTGGTGTTTTTGAAGGTCGCATGCCGGATGAAATCCAGCGTATCTGTTTTCATCGTGAAGGCCGTTTCCTTGAGCAGGATGTCAAAAGACTGATAGCGCATGGACGGAAAAGCAAGCAGATAGACACCGTCCGGAATGTTTTTCTTTCCCTTTATTTCTGCGGTTCCTTTCTCATTGAAATACAAAGTATCCTTCAGGTATTTTTTATCGGCATAATAGTAGGCCAGTAAGCCTATCTTGTTTTCCATTCCTTTGATGGTGATGGAAATCTGATAGTTTTTTTCCTGTGCGTGGGTCAGGTGGCTGCAAAATAAACCGGCTAAAACAAGCAGTAGTATTTTTTTCATATGGAAATATCTGAAGTTACTCTCTCAAAATCTGTTCCGAATTTACGTATTCGGAGAAATAAAAGAAACATAAGCAATGTTAATGACAAACAGGCATAAAAAAATCCTGCACGAGGCAGGATTTTTTTGTTATATTAAACGGGATTACAATTGGAAATCCGCTTCTGTGAAGGTAACACCGAGTTTAAGATTTTTGAATTCATATACTTCATACACCCCTTTCTCGTCTTCCATTTTGTGGTAGATAGGCAGGTAGTTGCTTTTGTCAATGTACAAGGTTGTCTTTTTAGCGTAAGAAGATGGAATTTTGATTTTCTGACCAGGTGTAACCTCATCGCCGATATCGTTCAATTCCTTGATTTTGTATTCGGAGATAGCAAGTTTTTTTCCGATTTGCCATACAGAAGTTTCGTTAGCAGCCACGGTGTAGGTGATAATTTTATACTCCGGGTCGTTGATTTCCACTTTCCAGCACTCTTTGTTGTCGTAAGTTACAGTGCCTAATACTTTTACGAATGATGCCAGATCCTGACCTTTTCTTTGCGCGATGCTGGTTTCCAGGATTTTTTTAATCTGACCAAAGCCGGCACGGGTGATAGGATTGTGTACACCTTTCATCAACAGTTTGTTGGTAGGAGACAAGGTTAATTTAAATCCTTTTTTCACACGAACATCCGGAGATTTGGAGGCTTCGTGTAATAAAGTAGCAGATTCCGGCAGGTGAGCAACAGCATAAATGCGCAGCGGGCTGGCATTCACTTTGAATTCGACATCGCTTTTGCTGTATTTTCCGTCTTTCATGCGCTCCTGAGCATAAAATCGGTAGGTCATGGTTTTGGCATTGCCCATGGCAGACATTACCTTAGGTATCATCTCGTCAACGCTTTGTGCGTAAGAGGCTGCTGAATAAGACAACCACACGATAGTGGCGAGTAATAAAGTGCTTAATTTTTTCATACGGTATATTGACTGTTTGTTGTTTAAAAATACTGTGTTTAAATGGCATAACAAATAGTTTGCCAATTTTTTAGATG
This sequence comes from Chitinophagales bacterium, assembly GCA_020848315.1. Lineage (GTDB taxonomy): Bacteria > Bacteroidota > Bacteroidia > Chitinophagales > JADIYW01 > JADJSS01. Next base: position 2,846 of record JADLAH010000245.1, read on the forward strand.
ATTTTTAACGAATGTTCAGCATCAGGCTTTCAGTAAAGCATCAAAAGCTGTCTGAATCTTTGCAAAGGGGAATCTGGAAACAGCGGTATCCATCTGTCGTTTGATTTCGTTATTGCACAGATTGCCGATGCTGCCCTCGTGGGTGTGCAGGAGATCGGCGGGTTTCTCATATTGTCCGGCTTCCACGGCTCTGCCCACCTGTACATATGCATCCCGGAAAGGCACGCCATTATTGACCAGCTGATTCACGGTTTCCACAGTAAACAGCAATTTGTATTTTTCATCTTCCAGGATATCATCTTTCACCTGTATGTGTTGTAGCATCACAACCGCCATATCCAGGCAGGATTTTATTTCTGAAAATCCGGCAAAGAAATCCTCTTTGATAATCTGCAGGTCGCGGTGATAGCCGGAAGGCAGATTCGTCAGTATCTGGTTAATCTGCACCGGCAGCGCCTGCAGGCGGTTGCAGCGGGCGCGTATCAGTTCCCAGACATCCGGGTTTTTCTTGTGCGGCATAATGGAGGAACCGGTGGTGAGCACATCCGGGAATGAAATAAATCCGAAGTTCTGATTCATGTACAGGCACGCGTCCATAGCAAGTTTTGATAGTGTAGCCGCAATAGAGGCGATAGCTGTCGCAACCGTTTTTTCCATTTTTCCACGGTTCATTTGTGCATATACCACATTGTAATTCAAATCCTCGAAGCCCAGCAACTGGGTGGTCATGGTTCTGTTCAGCGGAAAAGAACCGCCATAGCCTGCACCGGA
>JADLAH010000246.1 GCA_020848315.1 Chitinophagales bacterium
AGCTCTTTAATAATGATTGATAAGTAAAGGCTACAAGTTGTAAGTCTTTGTTGCCCATCCACAATATCAACAATTTCAAGTTTTTTTGTTCCGTAATTTTCTGTTGGTTTTGTGTTTGGTTGGTAAATCACAATCGTTCCTGTATAATGACTGATAATTTTATCTTCTATCAGTGCGTCAATATCCTGAACAAAATCTTTCCATTGTTTTGCTTCCCAGGCATAGCCTCTTTGGTAATCGGGGATTTGAAAAATTTTCCCTTCCAAAATATTCGATAATGTCTTCTTTTCCATTTTTAATTTTGGTTTTTCATTTTGCTTACTCTATTCGGTTTTCAGCGTTCTCCGTTTCTGCAAAGTTAGATTGTCAGTACGCCAAAGTGTGTCGTAGTGAACGGTCAGACTTAAATCGCAAGTAAATTATTTATACCAGCCTCACCCCATCTCTCCAATCTGTATGACTATGGGAAGTTTCTGCATTTACTCATCTCCTTTGTCCTTCTTCTTATTCAACCACCACTACAAGGACATCATCCTGTCCGCAGCGGTATGTCAACCACTCAAATATGCAAACGAAAACGATATATTTTAATTCTTTTTGGAAGAAAACTGCGCTATCCAGAGCGTGAAGATGCCGGTTGCCATGACGATGGCTGCCAGCAGCAACCATTCATTCGTGTGCGGAATGCTGTTATAATCAATAGAAGCGATGCCCTGTATCATCAGCAGCAATTCATTAGCGGCAATGCCCGTCACAAAAATCACCACACCCGCGATGGCGGTGTTGTTGATGCGCAGATAGCCATATGCCAGCAGATAGCCCACGAGAAACAAGGTGATGACACCCAGCAACACCAGATGCAGATAGGCTATTATAATCGGGCGGAACCCGAAAGCCCATTGTCCGAGTGCGGGAATGGTGGATGCCGCCTGCAATGCAAATTTTATCGACAAGGCTATTCCGCTGAACAGCAACAGCCATTGGCTGACCGCCGGCAATCGCAGCTGTTGTCTGACAGCCGCCCCTGACAAGATTCGTATTACCTTCCACCAGGCATAGAGTTGCACCAAACCGGTCAGCACGATGCCCGCATACAAATACGGTGACATCTTCAGCCACAAAACAGACAGGAAATAGGCCGGCACGCACGCAACCGTCAGCAGCAACCAGACGCGTTTCAATGCTGCACGCTGCACGCCTGCCTGTTCCATTTTTTCATTCAGCAATCCCATGCAGCCGAAGAAAAACCAGCCGTTGTACTGAAAATGCAGATAGAAATAAATAGCACCGAGATACCAGTGCTGATGCGCTATCTTATTCGCCATCATATAGGCCAGAACAAAAGTACCCAGCGAAGAAAAAACATTGAACAGCAAAGCCGATGAAAACCAGTAAGGCGTAACGGCATCCGTGTTCAGCAGCTTCATATCCTTGCGGTATTTCACCGTGAAGAAATAAGATACAAATACAGACAAGGTAGAAAACAGGATAGAGAAAAACGCGTATCCCTGAATCGGAAACGCAATCATCATGGCGTAAGCGGAAAACAACTGCAATCCCAGCAACCACTTGTACGATGCGAAAAAATCACGTTGCAGTTCTCTCGACAAATAGTCGACCATCAGCACCATCACAGCAAGGCTCACCCAACCGGAAAATGCGAAATGGGAATGTCCGTGCAATAGTTTTTTCTGATCTATGAAAGGAAGGGAAAAGGCAATTTTATACCGCAACATCGTGCCGATAACCGCTACCAAAAACAGATTGAATATGGCTATCTTAATCCATCTTCTGACTACAACATTTTCCATAATACGACCACTTAAGATGGCGCAAAGGTAAGCAATGCACCTGCTTATACTTTATGATTTGTGTCACCCGGCGACAAATATACTTTCCCTCTTTCTATACTCAGGCAACCGCTTTTCTGCATGCGCTTGATGACACGGATGACGGTTTCCACCCGAAGACCCGTCATATTCGCAATCTGCTGTCGGGTCATACCTATCATATAGCGGCCGTCCGGCAACGGTTTCTGTTTGGCAATCTGCGACTGAAACACCGATTGTATGCGGTGTTCCGGACTTTGTCCCGCAATTTCGCGCAGCATAAAAAATTTCTCTCTCACACGCTGCGCCAGCAATCGCGCAAACCGCATCATATAATCCGGATGATCGCGCAGGAATTGCAGAAAGGCCGCTTTCGGCAACTGCAACACCAGAGAATCCACCTCGGCTTTCGCACTGGCAGCATAAGGCCCGTCATCAAACAAAGGCAACTCTCCGAAAGATTCTCCGGGATGAATAATCGCCTGAATGAATGGCTTCCCATCAGCAGTATCGTGGTTCATCCAACTGATTTTACCGGATACCAACTGATAATAGAACATACACTGACTACCTTCCTTGAAGATAATTTCACCTTTGGCTACTTTTCTGTACACCGCGCCATTTGCTACCAGGATATCAGGGGTTATCATGCTTGATAAAACATTTGCATTTGTCGCTAATATACAACATCTTTATTAATAGCACTCTGCATTTTATGATTTCAATCATAATTTTTATTCTTTTTGTATGAATATTAATTATTTTACTAAG